>NZ_JBRRCU010000014.1:0-73109 GCF_056759195.1 Stenotrophomonas sp. STEN083
ACCCAAACCCACACCCCAACCCAAACCCAAACCCAAACCCAAACCACGGCTCCTCGGCGACTCATCGGCCCGGACATCACGCAACACTGCGTTCCCAATCTGTGCCGTTCCTCGTCAATTATCCGCCACCAGATCCTTGCGAATATTTAACGCGTAGCGGGTAGAATTTTTCATATGAAACTATGGTCGATTCGCGGTAACTCGCAAAAACTCGATGGCGGCGCAATGTTCGGCAACGCACCCAAGGCGTTGTGGGAGCGCTGGGCGCCGGCCGATGAATCCAATCGAATTGAATTGGCGTGCCGCGCCTTGCTGGCCAGCCCGCTGGGCGGCAAGACCGTGCTGTTCGAAACCGGCATCGGTGCGTTCTTCGAGCCGAAATTGCGCGAGCGCTACGGTGTGCAGGAACCGCGCCATGTGCTGATCGATTCACTGCGCGAAGCCGGCTTCGAGCATGAAGACATTGATGTGGTGGTGCTAAGCCATCTGCACTTCGATCATGCCGGCGGTCTGCTGGCACCGTGGTCGGAGGGTCGTGAGCCGGAGCTGTTGTTCCCCAACGCGACCTTCGTGATTGGTGCCGAGCACTGGGAACGGGCCAAGCATCCGCACCCGCGTGATCGGGCCAGTTTCATTCCTGAGCTGACTGGATTGCTGGAAGCCAGTGGGCGCCTGGAAATCGTCAGCGGTGCCTATTCGAAAGCCTTGGGCGAGTCGGTACGTTTCAGCTTCAGCGACGGCCATACCCCAGGCTTGATGTTGGCCGAGATCGTCGGCCCTGAGCGGGTCAACGGCCAGCCACGTGGTGGCGTGGTGTTCTGCGCCGATCTGATCCCCGGCCGCTCCTGGGTGCACGTGCCGATCACCATGGGTTACGACCGCAATGCCGAATTGTTGATCGACGAAAAGCGGGCATTTCTGGAAGACAAACTGGCGCGCAACGTGCACCTGTTTTTCACCCACGATCCGCAATGCGCGATGGCGCAAGTGGTCCGTGACGAAAAGGGACGCTTTGCCACCGCCCATGAAGTGGGTGAGTTGAAGGCACGTTCGCTGGCTGCCTGAGCCGAACTGTCAATCCATGGTGTAATCGAAGAGAGCGGGGCCGCAAGGTTCCGCTCTTTTTTTGTCTGGGTTGCTTGTGGCGCTTACGGCGAGAGGAAGTGCGGGGGAATAGATCTTCGTCAGCCAGCGATGAAACTTGTTTCGTCGTTGCTGCGCACCGAGTTCCTGCCGCCGATGCCTCCGCTGCTGACCTTCGTCCCTGCAGAAACTGACTTCTGGCACTGAATCTGGCTGGTACCAGCGGCGACAGTTGTCCCATCAATTTCTGCAGAGATATCGCCTTGAAATATCCTTCCTTGTTACGCCGTGCGATGCTGGCCTGCGTCATGTTGCTGGCGCCGGCGATGGCGGCAGTTGCTGCTCCGACCGAAGTCGTGCCGCTGCAGGCGCGTTCTGATCGCGCCACCACGATGGCGATATGGGCGCCTGCGCAGGTGCGCGGGGTGGTGCTGTTTTCCTCGGGGCACGGCGCCTGGCCGGAGCGTTACGAGCGGCTGATGCAGTCCTGGTCGGATGCTGGCTTCGTGGTCCTGGCACCTTTGCACGTGGATTCGGTGAAGTATCCGGAACGGGAAAAGTTCTCGCTGCAACAGGGTTTGGGCGAGCGTTTCGCCGACATGCACGCGGCCAGTGCGTATGCGGCCGCACATTGGCCGGGGGTGCCGGTAGCGGCAGCTGGGCACAGCCTGGGGACCTTGATTTCGACCGCGCTCGGAGGCGCGCTGTCGCAGCTTGGGCCGCTGCGCGACCCATCGGTGGTCGCGGTGCTGGGTTACTCGTCACCGGGCAGGATTCCGGGCCTGATCGGGCCGGAGTCGTATGCAACGCTGGCGGTGCCGCTGCTGCTTGTTACTGGCGATGAGGACCGGGTCCCGGGCTTCGTCGTGGATCCTGCCGATCACCTCTATGCGGTCGAGACAGCGCCCACAGGTGGAAAGACAGCGGTGGTGCTTGCCGGTGGTGATCACAACCTGATCGGCGGAGAGCCGGAGCAGCTATTTGAAAGAGCCCGGCAACTCGGGACCGCGTTTCTGCAGGCCGAGTTGCTTGGAAGCGAGCCGACACCTGGTGTATTGACCGCTCCGCCGGCGGCGGGTGAGCACTGGCTGCGGCGATGAAGCTGGCGTGGCTGCCGGCAGATGCCCGCAGCCACGTGTTGCCCGGATTGGCTTCAACCAACCCGGGTGCCGAAGATGCGGTCGCCGGCATCGCCCAGGCCCGGCAGGATGTAGCCCTTCTCGTTGAGGCGCTCGTCGATGGCGGCGGTATACACCTCAACGTCCGGGTGCACGGCTTCCAGTGCCTTCAGGCCTTCCGGTGCGGCGACCAGGAAGATGCCCTTGATACGGCGGGCACCGGCCCGCTTGAGCATGTCGATGGTAGCGATCAAGGTGCCGCCGGTTGCCAGCATCGGGTCCAGGATCAGCGCGTCGCGCTCTTCAAGCCGGCCGGTCAGGCGTTCGAAGTAGGGCACCGGCTGCAGGGTCTCCTCGTCGCGCTGCAGGCCAACCACGCTCACGCGTGCAGCCGGGATCAGCGACAGCACGCCGGTCAGCATGCCCAGGCCCGCACGCAGGATCGGCACCACGGTGATCTTGGCACCGGCGATGCGCTGCACCTGCACCGGCCCAGCCCAGCCGGGCATGGTGTGGCTTTCGGTCTCGAGATTCGCGGTGGCCTCATAGGCCAGCAGGGTACCCAGCTCGTTGACCACTTCGCGGAAATCCTTGGTGCTCATCGATGCATCGCGGAGCAGGCCGATCTTGTGTTGGACCAGGGGGTGGCGGACTTCGACGATTTTCATGGGCGTGATCAAGCAGGAGGAGAAGAACTGTCATTTTAGCGCCTCTGAGCTTGCGGCTCCTGAGCGGCAGGGGCACGGTGCGACAGCCGCCATATCCGGCCAACGCAGCTTGACCGAGCCGGCAAGAGCGGCGCGCGCCTGTCGAACGAGAGGCCCTGCGCTACGTACAAGTGGCTCCCGCCCTCGGCAAGGGTCGGCGCATGGCGTCATGCAGATGGTGATCTGTGCAGTTTGGCGGAGGCTGGTTTCGTTGGCCGCTGGCAGAGGTCGCCACGGCAAGGATCAGCACCGCTGGGGCAGGGCACTTCCGCTCAGGGCATCGGCGGCGCAAGGGCTTGGCAGTCGTGCAGTATCCGTGGCGCAACGTACTGACATATTCCCGCTTTGTCACTGTAACTGTCGCGTAACTGAACGGACATACCGTGCACACCCATCCTTTACACAGATTGGGGGCGGTAGTGCGCAAAAGCGTCTTGGTGATGGCGGTGACGACCGCGGTGGCCTGCATGGCAGCCGCGCCTGCATATGCACAACAGGCCACGGCCGATGGCACAACCACGCTCGCCAGCGGTGCGGCGGCCGCCATCGATCTGGAGCGCATCGAGGTGCGTGCGCAGCGCGAAGCGCAGATCCGCGCCGTTGAACTCAAGCGCGACGCCAATGGCGTGCAGGACGCGGTTGCCTCCGACTCGATGGGCGACTACCCGGACATGAATGTCGCCGAGTCGCTGCAGCGCCTGCCCGGCGTCAGCGTCACCCGCGACCAGGGCGAGGGTCGCTTCGTGGTGATCCGCGGTCTGGATGCGGCCTTGAACAGCGTCAGCATCGACGGCATCGCCATCGGCACACCGGAGGACTCCTCGCGTGCAGCGCCACTGGATGTGATTCCGTCCGAGTCCACCGAGCGCCTGCGGGTGATCAAGTCGGCCACGCCGGACATGCCGGGTGATGCCATTGGTGGCGCAGTGGTGGTGGAATCGGCATCGGCGTTCGACCGTGATGGCCGTTCCTTGAAGGGCAAGCTGGAAGGCAGCCACCAGGAGCTGTCGGGCGAGACCAGCCCGAAGGCCGCATTCAATTACAGCGAAGTGTTTGCGGAAACCTTCGGTGTGGCGCTGGGTGTCAACTACCAGAAGCGCACGTTTGAATCCGACAACACCGAAGTGGAATACGGCGAGTTCGATGGCGGCGCTGAGGACGATCTGGTTGCGGTCGAGGTGCAGCGTCGCAAGTACACGATTGAGCGTGAACGCACGGGTGCAAACTTGAACTTCGATTGGCGTCCGGATGACGACAATCGGTACTACCTGCGCACCTTGTACAGCCAGTTCGACGATGCTGAAACGCGGCAGCGCACGATCTTTGGCTTTGGTGATGCGGACTCGATCACCGCCCTGGGTGGCGGCCGCTATCAGTTGGACGATCTGCCGGCGAAAGCCATCAGCAAGCGCATGCGCTACCGGACCAAGGAAGAGAACACCTTGGCCCTCAGCTTCGGTGGTGAGAACCGCCTGAGCGGCGCCGTACTGGATTACAAGCTGGGCTACACCAAGACCCGCGAGCGCGTGAATGATGAAATGGAAGCGCGCTTCAATTATGCCGGTGGCGATATGTCGGCCACGCTCAACCAGAACAGCGGCATCCCTGGTATCAGCCTGAGTGACAGTGGCTGGATGGACAACGGCAGCTATGCTTTCGATCGCGTGGTGCTCTCGCCCAAGCAGATCGACGACAGCGAACGCAGCGCGCAGCTCAACATCCGCTTCGATGGCGACAAGGCCAGCTACAAGTTCGGTGTGCTGGGCCGTTGGCGCGAGCGCGATGTCAATGTGGATGAGGTGGAGCTTAAGAAAGGTCCGGCGGTTGATCTGTCCAGTTGGAATGGAAAGACACTGGACCATCGCGGTGGCAGCCTCGGCCAAGGTATGAGTTCGGCAGCGATGCGCGCCTGGTGGGCGGCCAACGGCAGCAAGTACAGCGCCAAGTCCGGCGACGTTGCCGGCAACAAGATGACCTCACTGGAAGAGGACTATGTCGCCAATGAAGACATCCTCTCGGCCTATGCGATGGGCACCTGGGACATCGGCGCGCTGCGTGTAATCGGCGGCGTGCGTGTCGAGAACACCCAGTTCAATGCCACCGGCAACGATGTGGATATCGCCAGCGACGGCGAGACCGTCGTGGTGACACCGCGTATTGCCAACAACAGCTACACCAGCGTGCTGCCTGGCCTGCACCTGCGCTACGACACCAACAATGATTGGGTGCTGCGTGGATCGGTCAACAAGACCGTGGCGCGTCCGTCGTTCGGTGATGTCTCGCCGCGTTTGGCTGTGAACCGGGACGACAGGGAAGCGCGTATCGGCAATCCGAATCTGGATCCGTACGAGTCGACCAATCTGGATTTCTCGCTCGAGCACTATCTGGGCGACAGCGGCATCGTCTCGCTGGGCCTGTTCCACAAGTCCATCGATGGCTACATCGTACAGGTCGAGAGCAAGACCGATCCCGAGTATCCTGGCTTCGACGTGACCCGCTCGATCAATGGCGACAAGGCCAAGGTCTTCGGCGCCGAGTTCAACTGGCAGCAGCAGCTGAGCTTCCTGCCGGGTGCATGGTCCGGCTTGTTGGTCGGTGCCAGCGGCACCTGGCTGGATACCGATTTTGATCCGGGCATTGCCGACCGCGAAGGCGATGACTTCAATCTGCCGCGTGCGTCCAAGAACATCTACAGCGCTCACATCGGTTATGAGTGGGGCGGGCTCAGTACCCGCCTGGCTGGCGTCTATCGCAGTGAGTACCTGGACACCATCGGCGACAGCCGTGCATTTGATATCTATGTCGCGCCGCATACCCAGCTCGACTTCAGCTTCGACTACAAATTGAGCAAGAACGTGAGTCTGTACCTGGAAGCCTCCAACCTGCTGGACGAGCCGCTCGAGCTCTATCAGGGCGTGTCTTCGCGCACCCTGCAGAACGAGGAATACGGCCGCACATACGCGATCGGCGTGAAGGTGGCACTGTGAGGGCCGCGCTGTTCGCCAGTGCCGTAGCCTTGGCGCTGAGTGCCTGCCAGCCGGTGCCGAAGTCCAGCACGCCGCCTACTGCAGCCGATCGTGCCGAGGGCGCGACCGCTGCCCTGTCCACCTTGGTAGCCGAGGCGTTCCTGACGCCAATGACGCCGGCTGACAACATCGACTCGCCGGCCAGCTGGCGCGGCGCCGATGGCCAGTTGTGGCTGATTGCCACCGCCAAGGCCACCGACAAACTGGTGGTTTACGACGGCCAGACCGGCAAGCATCTGCGCGACATCGGCAGCACTGGCGCCGGCCTGGGCCAGTTCGATCGTCCCAATGGCATCGCCGTGCAGGACGATCTGGTCTTCATCGTTGAGCGCGACAACCACCGCGTGCAGGTACTGCAGCTGCCGGACTTCAAGCCGCTGGGCTTATTTGCCGGCAATGATCTGCGCAAGCCCTATGGCCTGTGGGTTAATCCGGTGCAAGGTGGCTATGACCTGTACGTCACCGACTCCTACGACGATGGCGAGGATGCGGTGGGTAACGACATCCTGCCGGCGCTGGAGCGTTTGAACGAACGTGTGCGTCGCTATCACGTCACCGTCAATGGCGATGAGGTGCAGGCCAAGCTGGTGCGCAGCATCGGCGACAGCTCGCCCAAGGGCGCGCTGCGTGTGGTCGAGTCGATCTGGGGCGATCCGGCCAACGACCGTCTGCTGATCGCCGAAGAAGACGAGACCTATGCCAGTGAGTTCAAGGTCTACAACCTTGCCGGTGACTTCAGTGGCGAGACCTTTGGTCGCGGTCTGTTCAAGGCGCAGGCCGAAGGTGTGATGCTGCGTACCTGCGGCGATGGCGGCTGGTGGATCACCACCGAGCAGGGCAAGCAGCGCAGCACCTTCCATCTGTTCGACCGCAAGACGCTGGCGCCGGTGGGCTCGTTCCACGGCAATACGGTGGCCAATACCGACGGCATCTGGAACAGCCAGCAGGTGTCGGCGCGTTTCCCGCAGGGCGCGTTGTATGCGGTGCATGACGATCAGGGTGTGGTGGCCTTCGATTGGCGTGATATCGCCAAGGCGCTGTCGCTGCCGCAGGATTGTGACAAGTGAGGGGGCAGGTGCGTTTACGCCAGCGGTTGCCGTTGCTGGCTCTGATCAGTGCAGCGCTGATGGGCGCAGCTGGAGCGGTGGGGGCCGCTCCAGCTGCCGAGCCCAACACGCTGGTACCGGCGGGGAGCCGGCATTACGCGGCCAGTGGCTTTCCTGACCGCATCGTCGCGTCGCCAGCGCAGGATGCCAGTAGCGGTTTCGCGGTGGCGTGGCGTACCGCGCCGCTGGCACAGCCGGCGCTGCTGGAAATCACCGTAGCTGGCGACTCGCCGGACATGGGCCAGGTGCGACAGCTCAGTGCGAGCAGCCAGCTGCTGCAGACCGAGAACGGTAGTAGCCAGCATCATCGTGCCGTGATCGATGGTCTGCAGGCCGACACGCTGTACGCCTATCGCGTGCAGGGGCAGGGCACCTGGAGCGCATGGCAGCATTTCCGCACCGCCGCTGCCGCTGGCCAGCCGCTGACCGTGCTGTACTTCGGTGATACCCAGAACAAGAACCTCAGCCATGTCAGCCGGGTGATACGGCAGGGCTGGCAGACCGCGCCGGATGCACGGCTGACGCTGTTTGCCGGTGATCTGGTCAGTGGCGGTGATGGCGAGGACGACAACGAATGGGGCGAGTGGTTCGCCGCCGGTGGCTGGCTGCTGCCGGGCACGGCGGTCGCCCCGGCTGCTGGCAACCACGAGTACTTCGAAGAGTTCGAGGACACGCCGCAGGAACGGCGCGTGCTGGGCAAGCATTGGCCGCTGACCTTCGCGCTGCCGGGCAATGGTGCGGCAGCTACCGCCAGCACAACCTATTGGTTCGACTATCAAGGCCTGCGCGTGGTGGTGCTGGATGGCACGTCGGCGCTGGATCTGGGTACCGCCAAGGCACAGGCAGGCTGGTTGGAGGGCGTGCTGAAAAGCAGTCGTCAGCCTTGGAACATCGTGGTGGTGCATCAGCCTTTGTATCCCTTGCGCGCGGAGCGTGACAGCTCAGTGCTTGCCAGCGAGATCCGCCCGGTACTGCAGCGGCACAAGGTTGATCTGGTGCTGCAGGGCCATGATCACACCTATGGCCGCCGCGCCGACGCCGGCGCGACATTGCCGCAGTACATTTCATCGGTGGCCGGGCCCAAGCAGTACCGCTTGTCACCGGAGGCACGCGCGACGATGAAGCCGACTGCCGAGGACACGCAGTTGTTCCAGGTGCTGCGGCTGGACGATAAGGGTCTGCGTTACGAAGCGCGTACGGCAACCGGTCGCCTGTATGACGCCTTCCAGATCAGCCGCAGCGTCGATGGTGGTAAGCAGTTCAGCGAGATCACCGAAGGGCGCATCCAGCAGCGTGATTGCCCGCGTGCGGTCTCCCCCAAAGG
Organism: Stenotrophomonas sp. STEN083; assembly: GCF_056759195.1. Lineage (NCBI taxonomy): Bacteria > Pseudomonadati > Pseudomonadota > Gammaproteobacteria > Lysobacterales > Lysobacteraceae > Stenotrophomonas > Stenotrophomonas sp. STEN083. The sequence continues at coordinate 8,365 of NZ_JBRRCU010000014.1, forward strand.
TCGCGACGACCGTTGCTGGGAGTGAGCAGATGAAGGCGATGCAGGCAGTTCTATGCGGCATGGTGCTGGCGATCACTTCGCCGCTGGTGGCAGCGGCCGAGCTGTTGCATCCCTTCGCGTTGCCGCAGCCAGGTAATGCACCGGAGGAAGCGCTGCTGGTGGTGGAAATCCCCGCTGGCGGCGCGATCAAGTACGAGCTCGGCGAGCACGGCGAGTTGCGGGTGGATCGCTTTCTGTCGATGCCGGTCGCCTATCCGGCCAACTATGGTTCGATGCCGCAGACCCTGGCTGGCGATGGTGACCCGTTGGATGCGCTGGTGCTGAGCCGCTTTCCGATCCAGCCCGGTGCCGTCGTGCGCTTCCGTCCGCTGGGCGTGTTGCGGATGGTCGACAAAGGCGAGGCCGACGAGAAGATCGTTGGAGTGCCGGTGGAAGCGGTCGATCCGACCTATGCGAAGGTGCACGCCCTGGAGGACGTTCCAGCGGTGGAGATCCAGCGCATCGAGGCGTTTTTCCGCGTCTACAAGCAGCTGCCCGGTGGCGCGGACATCCAGCTCAACGGCTGGGGTGATGCTGCCGAAGCCAGGCAGGTGATACGCCGGGCACTGGCTGGCTTCCAGCAGGGCAAGCCTGTGGGCTGAGTATCGAACCGGCTTCACGGCTCTGTTGGTGGCTTGCTCCTATAATGAATGCGGATTCGTCCCGATGGGTCATCACGAGTGCCGGCAGAACTGGCGCCGTGTTGACAGCACGTAGCAATGACGGCTCAGCCAGGAGTATTGGCTGGGCGATCAAGGCGGGCTGCCGTTATCGGCAGGTGCCCAATCAAGGAGGGTGGTCATGCGCATTATGGGTAAGACGTGGAAGAAGTTGGCTGTAGCGGCCATGATGTTTGCAGTAGCAGCGAGCGCGGCAGCTGCGCCGCCGTTGGAGGAGGAGGTCGTCAACCCCAGCGAAGTGCTGTTTGAAGGCGGCAAGGCCTACGCCGATACCGGTGGCGGGCAGATGGAGCAGCTGCACAGCCGCAAGCAGGGCGGCGAGACGATCTATTACCGGCTGGTGCGCTACGACAACGAAAACGGTTATGTCGAAAACGACGGCGCGCAGGTGTTGGCGCAGACCTTCCGTACCGAATCCAGCATCGGCCAGACACCGTACCGCTACTATGGTTCCGGCCATTTCTCGCGCCCGGACTTCTACAACAGTCCTTATAACCGCGATGCCCGCCAGCGCTATTCCGGGCCGGGTTACTTTGGCAGCTGCAGCCGCTATGACGGCTGCAAAGAAGTGCAGATCGTGCCGCTGTGGCCGTATTACCGCGGTTACTGATACTTCAAATACTTGATGCATACGGAAACGGCGGCCTGCATGGCCGCCGTTTCCGTATGATGCGTTGCACTGCGCTCAGGCGCTCAGGCGCTCAGGCGCTGAGCGCTTCAACCACGCGCAGCTTCGGGTGCCCCTTCGAGCGCTGCTGATACTCCTGCTCGATATCGGCCAGGCGCTTGGCGTTGGGGCACTGCAACATCATGTAGTTGGCGTCGAAGTTGAGCTTGGCGACCAGGAAGTCAATGAACGCGCGCACCTTGGGTGAGACCAGTCGACCGCCGGCAAACACCGCATTGAAGTCGTAATCCGGGCCGGTCCAGCCGGGCAGAATCTGCCGCACCATGCCGGATTCGACAAAGGGCTTGGCCATCACATCACTGCTGAGCATCAAGCCTTCACCGGCCACGAGCGCGGCGTTCAGTGCTGACGGGTCGTTTGCCACAAGTAGCGGGTTGACTGGAAACTCGCGCATCTCGCCGCCATTTTCGGCCAACGTCCAAGTAAAGCGCTGGGTCTGTCCATGATGGGTCTTGCGGATCGCCAAGGTGCGGTGGAATTGCAGCTCATCGGGGTGCTTGGGCTCACCGTGCACGGCGATATAGGCCGGGCTGGCGAATACCTGGGTACGCAGACTGCCGAGCTTGCGGGCGATCAGGTTGGAGTCGGGCAGCGCGCCGACGCGCAGCGCAAGGTCCACTTCGCCGGAGATCAGGTCCAGGGTTTCATTGCCCAGATGCATGTCGACCCGGATCTCCGGGTATTCACTCTGGAACTGGCCCAGTAGCGGTGCAATCCAGCAGGTGCCGATGGAGTAAGGCACGGTGAAACGCAGCCAGCCACGCGGACCGGACTGCAACTGGCTGACTGCGCTCTCGGCCTGGTCCAGTTCGCGGGCGATACGCTGGCAGTGCTCGTAGTAGACCGTGCCGGCCTCGGTCAGGCCGAGGCGGCGCGTGGTCCGATGCAGCAAGCGCGCGCCCAAGCGGGTCTCCAGCTCCTGCACCTTGCGGCTGACCGTGGTCTTGGGTTGGCCGAGCAATCGCGCAGCGGCAGTGAAACTTCCCTGTTCGACCACTTTGACGAAGATCAGGGTGTCGTTGAGATCGTTGGCCATGGGTAGGACTCTTGCGGCAGCGGAATTGTGCCGGCGACGGGATGATTATTCCCTTCAATCCGTACTAATCAAGTCTGGATTACAGGCCTATCTTGTACGCCTGTACCTAATCCGGACATGCCGTCATGCGCATGCGCTCCCCAATGGCCCTGTCAGCGCCACGCCGCGAACCCAGTTACCGCAATGCTTTGCCTTCAAGGCTTGCCTGCAATCGATTGAATCCATTGCAGTTTGAGGCCTTGCTTGGCGACTTGCAGGTAAATGCACCGAGAGCGCCCTGGCGCGAGCGCGCTGCTTTGTTGCGACAAGTCCTGGGTGGCTTTGTCCCACTGGTGGTCCAAAAATTTCCGCGGACGGGACAGTGATCCTGCCGCAACCGGCGCGGTTCTGGCCGACCAAGGTCCAGTTGCGCAGATTGTCGCCTGACGGACTGCTGCCGCGGCGATGTCGAGCTCCGCTTTGTTTTCCCGTAATCCCCTGATCACCTCCCCCTTGGAGCACGAAATGAAAGGTATCTCCCCATCACCCACGCTGCGCCGCGTTGCTTTGGCAGGCATGTCGGCGCTGAGTCTGGCCGTCCTGGTCGCCTGCAGCGGCGGCCACGCGGAAAACGCCGCTCCGCCGGCACCCGAAGTCAGTGTTGCGCCGGTGCTGATCAAGCAGGTTACACAGTGGGACGAGTTCAGTGGCCGTATCGAGGCGGTGCAGAGCGTTGAGCTGCGTCCGCGCGTGTCCGGCTACATCGACAAGGTCAATTACGTCGAAGGCGAAGAGGTGAAGAAGGGTGACGTGCTGTTCACCATCGATGCGCGCAGCTACCAGGCCGAATTCAACCGTGCGCAGGCCGAATTGAACCGTGCACGCACCCAGGCTGGGTTGGCGCGCAGCGAATCCGAGCGTGCGCGTCGCTTGGCCGAGCAACAGGCCATCGCTGCGGAAACCGCCGAGCAACGCCGTGCTAGCGCTGATCAGGCCGGTGCACAGGTGCAGGCCGCGCAGGCGGCACTTGAAGCAGCACGGCTCAACCTGGAGTTCACCAAAGTGCGTGCGCCGATTGATGGCCGCGCCGGACGCGCGATGGTCACCGCCGGCAATCTGGTCACCGCCGGTGATGCAGCCAGTGTGCTGACCACTCTGGTGTCGCTGGATACGGTGCACGTCTACTTCGACGCCGACGAATCCACCTACCTGCGCTATGCGCAGATGGCCCGCAATGGTGAGCGTCCGAGTGAGCGCGATCAGGCCTTGCCGGTGAAGGTTGGCTTGAGCGGTGAGCAGGGCTATCCGCATGAAGGCAAGGTCGATTTCCTCGATAACCAGATTACCCGCAGCACCGGCACCATCCGCGTGCGTGCGCTGCTCGACAACGCCAGCCGTCAGTTCACCCCGGGCCTGTTCGCTCGCGTGCAGCTGTTGGGCAGTGGCCAGTTCCAGGCAGTACTTGTCGACGACAAGGCGGTGCTGACCGACCAGGACCGCAAGTACGTGTTCGTGCTGGACAAGGACAACAAGGCGCAGCGTCGTGATGTGCAGCTTGGTCGCAATGCCGAGGGCCTGCGCATCGTCGAACAGGGTCTGGCTGCTGGCGACAAGGTGATCGTCGACGGCGTGCAGAAAGTGTTCATGCCAGGCATGCCGGTGCAGGCCAAGGCGGTTGCGATGCAGCGCGTTGCTGCACCGGCCACCCAGGCCGTAAGCAGCATCAACTAAGCCGCCAACTACCTTTGCCGGCGTGGCTGCCGGCCGTGCGTGTCTGCTCCCGATGGGGCGGGCAGGGCGGCTGCAGCCTGACGCCAGCTTTTCCAAGGATTTCCCATGGATTTTTCCAGGTTTTTCATCGACAGGCCGATCTTCGCGGCGGTGTTGTCGATCGTGATCTTCGCCGCTGGCCTGGTCAGCATTCCGTTCCTGCCCATCGGTGAGTACCCCGAAGTGGTGCCGCCGTCGGTGGTGGTTCGTACCGTGTACCCGGGTGCCAATCCCAAGGTGATCGCCGAGACGGTGGCTACACCGCTGGAAGAGGCCATCAACGGCGTTGAGGGCATGATGTACCTCAAGTCGGTGGCCGGTTCCGATGGCGTGCTGCAGATGACCGTCACCTTCCGTCCGGGCACCGACCCGGACGAAGCAGCGGTGAAGGTGCAGAACCGCGTCGCGCAGGCGCAGGCGCGTTTGCCTGAGGACGTGCGCCGGCAGGGTGTGACCACCCAGAAGCAGTCGCCGACCTTCCTGATGGTCGTGCATCTCACTTCGCCCAAGGGCAGCTACGACACCTTGTACCTGCGCAACTATGCGCGACTGCACGTCAAGGACGGGCTCGCACGTATTCCAGGTGTGGGTGATGCGCAGATCTTCGGTGGTGGCGACTACGCCATGCGTGCCTGGCTGGACCCGGACAAGGTTGCCTCGCGCGGCTTGACCGCCAGCGATGTGGTGCGTGCCATGCGTGAGCAGAATGTGCAGGTGTCGGCTGGTCAGCTCGGTGCCGAGCCGATGCCGAACAGCCAGTTCCTGACCTTGATCAACGCGCAGGGCCGCCTGCGCAGCGAGCAGGAGTTCGGTGACATCGTGCTCAAGAGCGGTGCTGACGGCGAAGTGGTGCGGCTGTCGGATGTGGCGCGTATCGAACTGGGTGCGGGCGACTACACCTTGCGCTCGCAGCTGGATGGCAAGAATGCGGTTGGTATCGGCATCTTCCAGGCACCTGGTGCCAATGCATTGGAGATTCGTGATGCGGTGATTGGCCGCATGGACGAGCTGCAGAAGACCTTCCCGGCCGACGTGAAGTACGAAGCCGTATACGACACCACCATTTTCGTGCGTGACTCGATCAAGGCCGTGGTGACCACACTGTTGGAAGCCATCGCCCTGGTGGTGTTGGTGGTGATCCTGTTCCTGCAGACCTGGCGTGCGTCGATCATTCCGCTGATCGCGGTGCCGGTGTCGATCGTGGGTACCTTCGCTGCGCTGTACCTGCTGGGCTTCTCGATCAATACGCTGAGTCTGTTTGGCTTGGTGCTGGCAATCGGCATCGTGGTCGATGACGCAATCGTGGTGGTGGAAAACGTCGAGCGCAACATCGAGGAGGGCTTGTCGCCAACCGCGGCTGCGCATCAGGCGATGAAGGAAGTATCTGGCCCCATCGTCGCAATTGCGTTGGTGCTGTGTGCGGTGTTCGTGCCGATGGCGTTCCTGTCTGGTGTTACCGGTCAGTTCTACAAGCAGTTCGCAGTGACGATTGCCATCTCCACGGTGATCTCGGCGATCAACTCGCTGACCCTGTCGCCGGCACTGGCAGCGCGTCTGCTCAAGCCGCATGGCGCGGCCAAGGATGCGCCGAGCCGTTTGATCGACAAGTTGTTCGGCTGGGTATTCCGTCCGTTCAACCGCTTCTTCAAGACCAGCTCGGAGAAATACGAGCGCGGTGTATCGCGCATCCTCGGCCGTCGCGGCGCGGTGTTCGTTGTGTATGCGGTGCTGCTGCTGGGCACCGGCGTGATCTTCAAGCTGGTGCCGCCGGGCTTCATTCCGACCCAGGACAAACTGTACCTGATTGCCGGTGTGAAGCTGCCGGAAGGCTCGTCGATTGCACGTACCGATGAAATGCTGCGCAAGGTGGCCCAGATTGCGCAGGAAACCGATGGCGTTGCCCACACCATCTCGTTCCCCGGTTTGAATGCGCTGCAGTTCACCAATACGCCCAACACCGGCGTGGCCTTCATCCCGCTCAAGCCGTTCAACGAGCGCAAGGGCCGTACCGCCGCGCAGATCAATGCCGAGATCAACCAGAAGATCGCCGGGCTGCAGGAAGGTTTCGCCTTCGCGATGATGCCGCCGCCGATCCTTGGTCTGGGCAACGGCAACGGCTACCAGATGTTCATCGAGGACCGCGGCAATCTCGGTTATGGCGCCTTGCAGAACGCGGTGCAGAGCATGCAGGGCGCAATCGCACAGACGCCGGGCATGGCCTATCCGATCACCAGCTACCAGGCCAACGTGCCGCAGCTGGATGCGGAGGTCGACCGCGTGAAAGCCAAGGCTCAGGGCGTGCAGCTGACCGAGTTGTTCGACACGCTGCAGACCTATCTGGGTTCGGCCTATGTCAACGACTTCAACCAGTTCGGCCGTACCTGGCAGGTGATCGCGCAGGCAGATGGTCAGTTCCGTGACAGCGTGGAAGACATCGGCAAGCTGCGTACCCGCAATGATCGCGGCGAGATGGTGCCGATCGGCTCGATGGTGACCGTCAAGGAAACCTATGGTCCGGACCCGGTGCTGCGCTTCAACGGCTACCCGGCGGCTGACCTGGCCGGTGAGGCCGACCCGCGCATGCTGTCCTCGGCCGAGGCGATGAACAAGCTCACCGAGATTGCAGGGCAGGTGTTGCCGGCCGGCATGGTCACCGAATGGACCGACCTGAGCTACCAGCAGGCGACCCAGGGCAAGGCTGCCTTCATCGTGTTCCCGGTGGCGATCCTGCTGGCCTTCCTGGTGCTGGCCGCGCTGTACGAGAGCTGGTCGCTGCCGCTGGCGGTGATCCTGATCGTACCGATGACCTTGCTGTCGGCATTGTTCGGGGTATGGCTCACCGGCGGTGATAACAACGTCTTCGTGCAGGTAGGCTTGGTGGTGCTGATGGGCCTGGCCTGTAAGAACGCGATTCTGATCGTCGAGTTCGCCCGCGAGTTGGAGATGGGCGGCAAGGGCATCGTCGAGGCGGCATTGGAAGCCTGCCGTCTGCGTCTGCGCCCGATCGTGATGACCTCCATCGCCTTCATCGCCGGCACGGTGCCGTTGGTGCTCTCGCATGGCGCAGGTGCCGAGGTCCGCTCGGTGACCGGTATCACCGTATTCGCTGGCATGTTGGGTGTGACCTTGTTCGGCCTGTTCCTGACCCCGGTGTTCTATGTGGCGCTGCGCAAGTTCGTGTCACGCAACGGCGGTGGCAAGCTGGTACAGCATGGTGAGCCGACCATCCACCATTGATGGCAGGTGTAACTCCGTTGCGGGAGGCCGCAGATGTGCTGCCTCCCGCAGGTTCTTGCCACTCTCGCCGGCAAGGACGGTTTGAAATGTTATCGGGCTTGTATCAATTCATTCCCCCAAGGAAAAGCAAATGAATACCCAGAACACCAGAGTTGCACTGGTTACCGGCGCCACCCGCGGCATCGGCCTTGAGACCGTGCGTCAATTGGCCGCCGCTGGCGTGCACACGCTGCTGGCCGGGCGCAATTACGAAACTGCCGCCGCAAAGGCGCAGGAGCTGCAGGCAGAGGGCCTGCCGGTGGAAGCCATCCAGCTCGACGTCAACGATACCGACAGCATCGCGGTAGCGGTTGAGCGTGTGACCCAGCAGCACGGCAAGCTCGACATCCTGGTCAATAACGCAGGCGTGCTGGTCGATGATCTGCAGGCAGGCGCCAGTGGTCAGTCGCTGGAAACCTGGCGCAGCACCTTCAATACCAATCTGTTTGCGGTGGTTGAAGTGACTGTTGCGTTCCTGCCCTTGCTGCGCGCTGCGCCGGCCGGACGCATCGTCAATGTGTCCAGCATCCTCGGCTCGTTGACCCTGCATGCGCAGCCAGGTTCTTCGATCTACGGTTTCCTGGTGCCCGCCTACAACGCTTCCAAGAGCGCGCTGAACGCCTGGACGGTGCAGCTTGCGCATGAGCTGCGCGAAGGTCCGATCAAGGTCAACGCGGTGCACCCGGGTTACGTCAGGACCGACATGAACGGTGGCGAAGGCGAGATCGATGTCGCCGAAGGCGCACGCTCCAGCGTGGGCATGGCCTTGATTGCTGCCGACGGCCCGACCGGCAGCTTCAGCTACCTCGGCGAGGTGCTGCCGTGGTGATGCGCGTACTGGTAACCGCAATGGCCAGCGCCTTGCTGGCCGGCTGCGTGAGCGTTGGCCCGGATTACAAGGCGGCACCAGTTGAGCCGGTGAGCCTGCAGGGTGCGGCAGATGCCGCGTTCTCCAATGTGCCGCCGGTGGCCAGTTGGTGGGCGCAGTTCGATGATCCGGTCCTGGGGCGGCTGGTGCACGATGCATTGGGAGACAACCTGGATCTGCAGATCGCCATGGCCCGCGTACGCGCTGCACGTGCGGTGTTCACCGAGCAGCGTCTGGATCAATTGCCGCACATCACTGCCGGCGGCAGCCAGGACCGGCGCAAGCAGCCGGACGCATTGCTGGGTGGCGAACGCGTTTCCAGTGAAACCTATCAGCTTGGCTTCGATGCTGGTTGGGAACTGGATCTGTTCGGCAGGCAACGCCGTGCGGCTGAAGCTGCACGCGCTGACCTCGGCGCCGAGCGCGACAATCTGGCCGATGCGCAGGTGATGGTGGCAGCCGAAGTGGCGCGCAACTATTTCGAACTGCGTGGCTCGCAGAAGCGGATTGCGGTTGCGCGCGACACGCTGATCAATCTGCGTGAAACCCAGCGGCTGACCGAAACCCGATTGGAGCTGGGTGCGGGCAGTGAGCTGGACGTGCAGAGCAGTCGTGCCCGTCTGAAGGCGATCGAGGCGGACATTCCATTGCTGGAAGTGGCTGAGGTGCAGTCGCGGCATCGTCTTGCTGTGCTGCTTGGGCAGCGTCCGGGTTCGCTGGATGCAATGCTGCAGCCACGCGAAGTTCCCGCCTTCGCCAAGGCCTTGCCGTTGGGCGACACCAGCGACCTGCTGCGGCAACGTGCCGATGTGCGCATGGCCGAGCGCCGCCTGGCTGCAGCTACCGCGCGTGTTGGTGTTGCAACGGCCGATATGTTCCCGCGCATCAGCCTGAGTGGCTTCGTTGGCTTTCTCGGCGGTGAAGCGTCAGGGCTGGTGAATGGCAACAACAAGGCCTGGTCGCTGACGCCATCAATCAGCTGGGCGGCGTTCGACTTCGGCACCGTGCGAGCGCGACTGCGTGCCAGCAAGGCGCAGGCCGATGGCGCGGCCGCCGAGTACGAGAAGGCGGTGCTGCTGGCCTTGGAAGATACCGAGAACGCACTGACCCGTTATGCCAAGCAACAGGCGCGCTTGGGCATCGTGGCTGAGCAGGCACAGGCTGCCCGCAAGGCGGAATCGCTTGCACAGCTGCGCTATCGTGAAGGCTCCGAAGACTTCCTGGCCTTGCTGGATGCGCAGCGCAATCAGTTGGCTGCCGATGATGCATTGGCGGCAGCAGAAGCGTCGGTCAATGTCAGTGTGGTGGCGGTGTACAAGGCACTGGGTGGCTGGGGTGGGCAACCCGGTCCCGCGTTGGCGGTCACCAGCGTGCGTTGAGAGAGCGGGAGCTTCTGGATCTGCAAACAGAAACAGGCGGCCATTGGCCGCCTGTTTCGTTACGCGGTACAGAAAATCAGGCAGCGTCAGCTTGCGCGCGACGCGGGCCTTCAACCAGCGCGCGACCAACCATGTCCACCAGCACGTCGAGCTCTGCTTCATCCATGCCGAAGTGCGGGGTGAAACGCAGCGAGTTTTCGCCACCGTGGATCACGTTGACGCCATGCATGCGCAGCCACTCTTCGGTAGAGCCGGCGCCATAGCATTTGAACTGCGGGGCCAGCTCGCAGGAGAACAGCAGACCGGTGCCCTGCACCTTGGTGATCAGGCCGCCGAGCTTGGTCTTGAGTGCTTCCAGCTTCTGCACGGCCTGCTCGCCGCGCAGGCGGATGTTCTGGCGCACTTCCGGCGACAGGCGGGCGAGGGTGGCAACGGCCACGTCCAGCGCGCGCGGGTTGGTGGTCATGGTGTTGCCGTACACACCCTTGCGGTAGAGCTTGGCGGCATGTTCGGTGACGGCCAGTACCGACAGCGGGAACTGCGCGCCGTTCAATGCCTTGGAATAGGTTTCCATGTCCGGCGGGTCCAGCGTCTCGTAGCCCGGGTAGTCGACGAAGGACAGGGTGCCGTGCGCGCGCAGTGCGGCCTGGATGGAGTCGATCAGCAACAGGCTGCCGTGCTCGCGGGTCAGTTCGCGGACCAGCTTGTAGAAGCTGGCCGGTACCGCGCGGCCAGGGTCGCCTTCGCCCATCACCGGTTCCAGGAATACCGCCTCGATGAACCAGTTGTTGGCCTTGGCATCGGCGAATACCTTGCGCATCGCCGCTTCGTCATAGGGCGCAACGGTGATGACGCTGTTCTCGCCGCGGTAGCTGGCCAGATGCTGGTCATAGGCCTTGCGGCTGGAGTCCGAGTACAGCGCGGGACGGTCGGTGCGGCCGTGGAAGCTGCCCTTGATCACAACACGCTTGATGGTGGCGCCGGCATGCGGTGCGCCCGGGTCGGTCTGCAGCTTGGCGTTGATGTCGGCGATGCGTGCAGCCAGGCCGACGGCTTCTGAGCCGGAGTTCAAACACATGAAGTGGGTGAACGGACAGCCACCGCGGCTGTGGCCGATTTCCTTGCGCATGGCCTGCACAAAGCGGCGCTGTGCCAGGCTCGGGGTCATGATATTGGCCATGACCTGCGGCTTGGCGGCAGCGGCCATCACATCGGCCGGGGTGTGGCCGAAACCGAGCATGCCGTAGCCGCCGGCGTCATACAGCACCGCGCCCTTGAGCGAGATTACCCACGGGCCGCAGGCGGCCAGGGCGATATAGGGAACGATGGCATCGTCGGCATAGAAATTGACGAAGCCGGCCTGCATGGCGTCGATCTGGTCCTGTTCGTCCAGATCCAGCAGGTCGGCAGCTTCGTCCTTGATACGGGCGTATTCGCTGGCGGCGGCGGCGATGGCGCCGGCCAGATCCGGGTGAGCGACGGCCAGGCGTTCAACGCTGGCGTCGTCCAGGCCTGTGGTCAGGCGGCTGCCGGCGTGCGCGCGAAGCGGGGCGAGGGGGCCGAGTACGGTCATGCTCATCTCCAGAAGTTTCTTGTATATACCCATTATGTGGAGATTCTGGACATATGGCAGCTATGATCTCGACGGATTTTCGGGTAATTTCGTCGAATCGACGAAGCTGGTTAGCAATGTGAATATTTCCCCTGCCGACGAACGCCTGTTGTCCGTGTTGCGCGAGGATGCGCGCGCCTCCACCGCGCAGATCGCGCGCCGCTTGGGGTTGTCGCGGACCACGGTGCAGAGCCGCATCGACCGACTTGAGCAACTGGGGGTGATTGCCGGCTATACGGTGCGCACCCACGAGGACTACGAGCAGGGCCAGGTGCGTGCGCACGTGCTGATCACCGTGCTGCCAAAGAAGATGCCAGCGGTGGTCAAGGCGCTGCGCGATATCACCGAGGTGCGCTCGCTGCATTCGGTGAGTGGCAATCACGATCTGATTGCGATGGTGGTTGTCGGAGGGGTCAGCGAGATGGACGTGGTGACCGATGCCATCGGTGCTGTTGATGGGGTGGAGCGGACCAATAGCGCGATCATTCTTTCAACCAAGTTTGAGCGGTGAGGTAGCGGGGAGCGGAGCCAGCGGCAAAGCCAAAAGCCAGCTCTTCCGCCCCTGAGAGCTACAATAGCCGGCTCCCCGTACGAAGTTCCGGCCTTGAAGAAGTCCGATTTCACCTATGACCTGCCTGAGGAGTTGATCGCCCAGGCCCCCTTGGCCGAGCGTTCGGCCAGCCGTTTGCTGCTGGTTCCGCCGGCACCGGCGCCGTTCGACGACCGTCAGGTACGTGATCTGGCCGAGCTGTTGCAGCCCGGCGACCTGTTGGTGTTCAACGACACCCGCGTCATCCCGGCACGCCTGTTCGGGCAGAAAGCCAGTGGCGGCCGCGTCGAGATCCTGATCGAGCGTCTGCTTGGTGGCCAGCAGGCGCGTGCGCAGATCGGTGCCAGCAAGTCCCCCAAGCCGGGGAGCCGCATTCAGCTTGATGCCGGTGGCGAAGCCGAGGTGCTCGGCCGCGATGGCGAGTTCTATTTGCTGCGCTTTGATATCCCGGAATCGCTGGAATCCTGGCTGGTGCACGAAGGTCGCCTGCCGCTGCCGCCTTACATCCATCGCGAGCCGGGTGTGGACGACCGTGAGCGCTACCAGACGGTGTTCGCCAAGCAGGTCGGTGCCGTGGCTGCGCCCACCGCCGGCCTGCACTTCGATGAAGCATTGCTGGCGCAGCTGCACGAGCGCGGCGTGCAGTTCGGCCACATCACCTTGCATGTCGGCGCCGGCACCTTCCAGCCGGTGCGCGTGGATGATCTTTCGCAGCACGTGATGCACCGCGAATGGCTCAATGTCGGCGCCGAGCTCGTCGAGCAGGTGCGGCGTACCCGTGCTGCCGGTGGCCGTGTGATCGGTGTGGGCACCACCGTGGTGCGGGCGTTGGAGAGCGCGATGCGCGAAGGTGAGCTGCATCCGTATGCCGGCGAAACCCAGATCTTCATTACCCCGGGTTACCGCATCCGCAGCGTCGATGTGATGGTTACCAACTTCCATCTGCCGGAGAGCACCTTGCTGATGATGATCAGCGCGTTCGCTGGCAAGGAGCGTGTTTTCCAGGCCTATGCGCACGCCATTGAACAGAAGTACCGCTTCTTCAGCTACGGCGACGCGATGCTGTTGTTCCCGGCAGTTGAGGGTGCGGCTGTTTGACGCAGTGCACGGACGGATCAAATGAGATAAGTTCTCATTTGATCCGTGTCCGGCCATCGTGGCCGGGACCGACGACCACTTCCGGAGTAATCCATGCGTCATCCGAAGCGTGCCGCCGGCCATCTGGCTGCCCTGTGTTCCCTCATCCTGCTTGGTGCCTGCGCCAAGACCGGTGACAGCCCCGCCTCTGCTGCCGCGCCGAAGGCGGCTACTGCCGCTGGCGAGGTCAACCTCTACACCACGCGTGAGCCTGCCCTGGTGCAGCCGCTGCTGGATGCCTTCACCGCGGATACTGGTATCAAGGTGAACACCGTGCTGCTCAAGGACGGCTTGACCGAGCGGCTCGCTGCCGAAGGCGAGCGTTCGCCGGCCGACGTGCTGATGACGGTGGATACCGGCCGCCTGCTCGACGTAGTTGAAGCCGGCCACACCCAGGCAGTGAAGTCGCCGGTACTGGAAGCTGCCATCCCCGCGCACCTGCGCTCGCCCGAAGGCCAGTGGTTTGCGCTGTCGCTGCGCGACCGCGTGGTCTACGCCGACAAGGACCTGGACCTGACCGGCTTCACTTATGAAGATCTGGCCGACCCGAAGTGGAAGGGACGGGTATGCATCCGTTCCGGCCAGCACCCCTATAACACCAGCTTGTTCGCGGCGATGATCGCGCATGATGGCGCTGAGAAGACCGAAGCCTGGTTGCGCGGCGTCAAGGCCAACCTGGCACGCAAGGCTGCTGGCGGTGACCGCGACGTGGCGCGCGACATCCTTGCTGGTATCTGCGATATCGGCGTGGCCAATGCGTATTACGTCGGTCGCATGAAGAATGCCGAGGAAGGCTCCGAGCAGCGCAGTTGGGGCGATGCCATCCAGGTGGTGCGACCGGTGTTCGCCAGCGCCGCCGATACCGGCACCCACGTCAATATCTCCGGTGCCGCTGTCGCCCGCCACGCACCCAATCACGGCAATGCGGTCAAGCTGCTGGAATATCTGGTCAGCGACAGCTCGCAAAGCCTGTACGCGCGTGCCAACTACGAATACCCGGTGAAGCCGGGCGTGGCGTTGGACCCGGTGGTCGCCAGCTTCGGGCCGATGAAGGTGGACCCGCTGCCGTTGGCCGAGGTGGTTGCCAACCGCAAGCTGGCCAGTGAGCTGGTAGACAAGGTCGGCTTCGATAACTGAACCTTGCGGCTCCCGACAGGCCGGCGCCGTACTTGCGGTGCCGGCCTGCTGCTTTGTAATGGATAGTGCTTGATGACGTGGCGATGGAATCCGTGGCTGCTGGGCGCGGCATTGGTGGCGGTGCTGATGTTGGCGCCGGTACTGGGTTTGGCGTGGGCAGCGAGCGATGGCAGCGCCGGGCTGTGGACGCATCTGTGGGCCAATGTATTGCCGACAGCGCTGCTCAATACCGGCCTGTTGTTGCTGGGCGTTGGTGCATTGGTCGGCGTGCTTGGCACCGGCAGCGCGTGGCTGGTAACGGCGTTCGCGTTCCCGGGGCGCAAGCTGTTGAGCTGGGCATTGCTGCTGCCTTTGGCCGTGCCCACCTATATCGCCGCCTTCGCCTATCTGGATGTGCTGCATCCGCTTGGTCCGGTGCAGGGCTTGATCCGCGACCTGCTGGGCTATGACAGCCCGCGCCAGTTCCGGCTGCCGGATATCCGCCATCTTGGCGGCTGCATCGTGCTGCTAGGCTTCGTGCTTTATCCCTACGTTTACCTGACTACCCGTGCCTTGTTCATGACCCAGGCCGCAGGCTTGCTGGAAGCAGCACGCAGCCTGGGCGCGACACCACTGCAGGTCTTCTGGTGGGTGGCATTGCCATTGGCGCGACCTGCAATTGCAGTGGGCGTAGCGCTGGCCTTGCTGGAAACCCTCAACGACATCGGTGCTTCCGAGTTCCTTGGGGTGCAGACGCTTACCGTGTCGATCTATACCACCTGGGTAAGTCGCGGCGATCTGGCGGGTGCCGCCCAGATCGCGCTGGCGATGCTCGGTGTGGTGGCATTGTTGCTGACACTGGAGCGCTATGGTCGGCGTCGGCAGCGTTACGCCAGCGTGCTGCGGCCGCGTCCCTTGCAGCCGCAGCAGCTGCGTGGCGTCCGAGCCTTGCTCGCGTTGTTGCTGGGACTGCTGCCGGTGTTGCTGGGCTTTGTGGTGCCGGCGGCCTATCTGCTCTGGGAAGCGGTTGAGCGCCTGCAGGTCGCCGGTTTCTCGCCGCAGTTGCTGGTCGCGCTGTGGAACACGGTCCGGGTTGCGTTGCTGGCAACCGTTGCGGCAATGGCGCTCGGCCTGTTGGTTGCCTGGGCATTGCGGCTGGCGCAGGCGCGGCGACGTCATGGCCTGGCCATGGCCAGTAGTCGCACTGCCACGCTGGGCTATGCGATCCCGGGCACGGTGCTGGCGATCGGCTTGTTGCTGCCGTTGGGTGGACTCGATGCCATGGCCAGCCGATTGCTGGTGCTGCTCGGCGGTCAGCCACAGATGCTGCTGATGGGTTCGGTGATCGTGTTGGTGCTGGCGTATACGCTGCGCTTTCTTGCGGTGTCGGTGGGCGGGATTGAATCGGGGCTTGCGCGGATTCCGCTGTCGCTGGATCAGGCCGCTGCAAATCTGGGCGAGGGTGCGGCGGGTATGTTGCGACGCGTGCATTTGCCGCTGTTGCGCCCAGCCATGGCTGCGGCCGCGCTGCTGGTGTTCGTCGATACGATGAAGGAGTTGTCGGCCACCCTGGTGCTGCGGCCTATGAATTTCGAGACGCTTGCTACCTGGTTGTATGCCGAGGCCGCACGCGGGACGTATGAAGAAGGCGCGGTAGCGGCTTTGTTGATTGTCGCCAGTGGCTTGCTGCCGGTGATTCTGCTGGCGCGCGCGGGCGCGGCGTATGGAGTGGAAGATGCACGTTGACGCACAGCTGGTACTGGAAGGTCTGCATATTGGTTATCCCGTCTCGGGCGGTTTCAAGCCGGTAGTGGAGGGCTTGTCGCTGCAGCTCGGGCGTGGCGAAATCGGCTGCCTGCTTGGCGCCTCGGGCTGTGGCAAGACCACGGTACTGCGCAGCATTGCCGGCTTTGAGCCGTTGCAGCAGGGCCGCATCGTGCTGGCCGGGCGGCAGCTGGCTTCGGCGCGGCAGGCACTACCGGCCGAGCAGCGCCGGGTTGGCATGATGTTTCAGGATTACGCGCTGTTTCCGCATCTGGATGTGGCGGCGAACATCGGCTTTGGTCTGCGCGGCTTGCAGCGTGCTCATCGTAAAGCCCGGGTGCAGGCCTTGCTGCAATACGTGGGCTTGCCAGGTCTGGAGCAGCGCTACCCGCATGAACTATCAGGCGGGCAGCAGCAGCGTGTGGCCTTGGCGCGAGCCTTGGCGCCGGTGCCTGACCTGTTGCTGCTGGACGAGCCGTTTTCGAATCTGGATGTGGACACCCGCCAGCGTCTTGCCGGCGAGTTGCGTGACCTGCTCAAGGCGGCCGGCACCACCGCGCTGATGGTGACCCATGACCAGAGCGAGGCCTTCGCCATGGCCGACCGCATCGGCGTCATGCATGAGGGCCGCTTGCTGCAATGGAGTAGCGCCCAGGCGCTGTATCAGACGCCGTCGGATCCGTTCGTGGGCGGTTTCATCGGCCGTGGCGCGGTGATCCAGGCGGCGCAGCTCGGTCTTGGCGGGGGCGGGCGGGTGTTGGTGCGACCACAGAGCCTGCTGCTTGACCCCGGCGCACCATTGCGCGCGCGGGTCGAGAGCTTGGTGTTCCGGGGGCCGGGTAGCAGTGGCTGGGTGCGCTTGGCCAATGGCGAACGGCTGGAGCTGGATTTCGGCCCCGGCCAACTGCCCGAAATCGGCGCCGAGATCGGCCTCGCCTGGCACGATCCTGCGCCGGTCCGCTTCGCCGACTGACTATTCCGGGGGCGAAAATTCGCCCTGCTGGCCCATATCCGCGACAATTGGCGCAACTGACGCCTCAATGCTTCCATGTCCAGATTGCAGTTCAAGCTCCAGAACACCGATGGCCGCGCCCGCCGTGGCCAGCTGTCCTTCCCGCGCGGCACCGTGCAGACCCCGGCCTTCATGCCGGTCGGCACCTATGGCTCGGTCAAGGGTGTGCTGCCAGAGCAGGTGCGCGCGCTCGGCGCCGAAATCATCCTCGGCAACACCTTCCATCTGTACCTGCGCCCGGGCCTGGATGTCATCGCCGACCACGGCGGGCTGCATGGCTTCTGCCAGTGGAATGGTCCAATCCTGACCGATTCGGGTGGTTTCCAGGTGTTTTCGCTGGCGCATCGCCGCAAGATCACCGAAGAAGGCGTCACCTTTGCCTCGCCGACCGACGGCGCCCGGGTCTTTCTGGGCCCGGAAGAGAGCATGAAGATCCAGAAGGTGCTGGATTCGGACATCGTCATGATCTTCGACGAATGCACCCCGTACCCGGCCACAGAGCCGGTGGCGCGCAAGTCGATGGAGCTCAGCCTGCGCTGGGCCCAGCGCAGCCGCAACGCACATGACACCATGGGCAACGACGCTGCGCTATTCGGCATCGTCCAGGGCGGGGTACATACCGAACTGCGCAGCCGCTCGGCCGAAGGCCTGCAGCAGATCGGCTTCGATGGCTATGCCATCGGTGGCCTGGCGGTGGGCGAGCCCGAGCACGAGCGCAACGCCATGCTCGACCACATGCATCCGATCCTGCCTGCCGACCGCCCGCGCTACCTGATGGGCGTTGGCCGGCCGGAGGATCTGGTGGAAGGCGTGGCCCGCGGCGTGGACATGTTCGACTGCGTCATGCCGACCCGTAATGCCCGTAATGGCCACTATTTCACTTCGTTCGGCACCGTTCGCATCCGCAATGCCAAGTACGAGCGGGACATGAACCCGATCGAGCCCGGTTGCGGCTGCCACGCCTGTACCGGCGGCTACACCCGTTCCTACCTGCGTCACCTGGACCGCTGCAACGAGATGCTGGCGCCGATGCTGGGCACGCTGCACAACCTGTTCTATTACGAAAAGCTGATGGCCGACATGCGTGCGGCCATCGAGGCGGGAACCTTCCTGGCCTTCCGCGAGTCCTTCTATGCAGCCCGGGGCCTGAGTGTCCCGGCGTTGTCGGGGGAGTAGCGGTCTTCACACGGTCCGGGACGTGCTCCCGGACGCGTGGCATACTTCACGGCTGACCCCGTTTCGCGGTAACTGCTGCAGGCCATCCGGCCTGCATGGGTGCCGCCCAACATCAAGGATTACAAAATGACTCTCATGGCTATCCTGCTCCCCGTCGCCCAGGCCGCTCCGGCCGCACCGGGCATGGGCACCTTCCTGCTGCCCATCGCGCTGATCGCAGTGATGTACTTCCTGATGATCCGCCCGCAGATGAAGCGCCAGAAGGAACACAAGGCAATGCTGGAGAAGATCGCCAAGGGTGACGAAGTGCTGACCTCCGGCGGCATCGCTGGCGTGGTCACCGACATCGGCGACAACTTCATCACCGTGGAAGTGGCCGACAACGTCCGCATCCGCGTGCAGAAGGGCTCGGTCGGCAACGTCCTGCCCAAGGGCACGCTGAAGAACGCCGCCTGAGGCTGATCCCTTTCCGTCACGTCGTGGCGCCGTACCGGCGTCACGCAGGATCCTGCAATGCTTGAATTTCCGCGCTGGAAGTACTTCCTGATTCTGATCGTTCTGGCGGTCAGCGCGCTTTACGCGCTGCCCAATATCTACCAGAAGGATCCGTCCGTTCAGATCACCGCCAACCGTGGTGGGCAGATTGATGATGCGCTGCAAGAGCGCGTCAGCAAGGCACTGAGCGAGGCCGGTGTCACCGCCAAGTCGGTGGAGAAGGAGGGCGACAACAATCTGATCGTCCGTCTGACTTCGCTGGACGCCCAGTCGCGCGCCAATGAGGTGCTGCGCGAGACGGCTGGCGAGAACTACACCGTCGCCCTGAACCTGGCCTCGACCGTTCCGGATTGGCTGGCCAATCTCGGTGGCAAGCCAATGGTGCTGGGTCTGGATCTGGTCGGCGGCGTGCACTTCGCATTGCAGGTAGACCAGAAGGCCGCGGTGGACAAGCGCTTCGAAGCATTCACCGAAGACGTGCGTACCACCCTGCGTGACAACCGTGTCTCCTATCGCTCCGTCGAGCGTCGCGGCGAAAGCGATATCGCCATCGCCCTGACCAACGCCGCCGATGCTGACAAGGCACGCGCGGCACTGGCCAAGGCGCAGCCGACCTTCAGCTACTCGGTAAGTGGTGATCGCATCACCGCAACTGTGCCGCAGGCGGAAATGCTGCAGATCGCCTCCGGCGCCATCGAGCAGAACTTGACCACCCTGCGTAACCGCGTCAACGAACTGGGCGTGGCCGAGCCGATCATCCAGCGTCAGGGCGAAGACCGCATCGTGGTCGAGCTGCCGGGCGTGCAGGACACCGCCGAAGCCAAGCGCATGATCGGTGCCACCGCGACGCTGGAATACCGCGCCGTGGTTGATGGCAACGCCGAAGATGCCGCCAGCACCGGCCGCATCCCGCCGGAAGCCAAGCTCTACCGTGACCGCGCCGGTCGCCCGGTGTTGCTGAACAAGCGCACCATCGTCACCGGTGACCAGATGGTCAAGGCGGCAACCTCCACTGACCAGAACGGCCTGCCGTCGGTCAGCGTGACGCTGAACAGCGTCGGTGGTCAGCGCATGTTTGATTTCACCAGCGCCAACGTCGGCAAGCCGATGGCCGTGGTCTACACCGAGCGGATTCCGCAGGTGACCATGGTCAACGGTGTGGAGCAGCGCAGCTTCCGGGTCAAGGAAGAAGTGATCTCCATCGCCAACATCAATGGCGTGTTCGGCAAGGAGTTCCAGACCACCGGCCTGGAGAAGACCGAAGCCGACGGCCTGGCCAAGCTGCTGCGTGCAGGCTCGCTGGCTGCGCCGATGGACTTCGTCGAGGAGTACGTGATCGGCCCGAGCCTGGGTAAGGAGAACGTGGACCGCGGCGTCAAGGCAGTGGTGTTCTCGTTCATTTTCACCCTGGTGTTCTTCGCCATCTACTACCGCATGTTCGGCGTGATCACCTCGGTGGCACTGCTGTTCAACCTGCTGATCGTGGTGGCGGTGATGTCGATGTTCGGCGCGACCATGACCTTGCCGGGCTTCGCCGGCCTGGCCTTGTCGGTCGGTTTGTCGGTCGACGCCAACGTGCTGATCAACGAACGTATCCGTGAAGAGTTGCGACTGGGCATGCCGGCGAAGAAGGCCATCGCGGAGGGTTACGAGCGCGCCTCGGGCACCATCCTCGACGCCAACCTCACTGGCCTGATCGTCGGTGTGGCGCTGTACGCGTTCGGTACCGGCCCGCTGAAGGGCTTCGCGCTGACCATGATCATCGGTATTTTCGCCTCCATGTTCACGGCTATCACCGTGTCGCGTGCTCTGGCGACGCTGATCTACGCCAAGCGCAAGAAGCTGAACTCCGTGGCCATCTGACGCGAACCTCTTCGCAGAAACCCGCACCTGACCGGTGCGGGTTTTCCAAGGAACTCCTTGCATGAAACTGTTTCCACTTCACATCGTTCCGAACGACACCAACATCGACTTCATGAGTCACCGCAAGCCGGTGCTCGCGATCATGGTGGTGTTGCTGTTGGCCTCGTTCGCCATCATCGGCTTCAAGGGCTTCAACTACGCGCTGGAGTTCACCGGCGGTACGGTTGTGCGTACCCACTTCGAAAAGAGCATCGACGCCGACACGGTGCGCGAGCGTCTGGAGAAGGCTGGCTTCGACAATGCCCAGGTGCAGAGCGTTGGCGGCGGCAATGACCTGATGATCCGCCTGCCGCCAGATGGCGAGCACAACAATGCTGCCGATGCCGCACAGCAGGTTGCCGAGAAGGTTCGCGTTGCGGTGACTGCGGCGGACAACGTCGCTACCGTGCAGCCGGGTGAATTCGTTGGCCCGCAGGTCGGCAAGGACCTGGCGATGAACGGCATCTACGCCACGTTGTTCATGGTCATCGGCTTCCTGATCTACATCGCCGCCCGCTTCGAATGGAAATTCGCCATTGTCGCCAGCGTCACCGCGTTCTTCGACCTGATCCTGACCATCGCTTACATGTCGCTGGTTGGCCGTGAGTTCGACCTGACCGTGTTGGCTGGTATGTTGTCGGTGATGGGTTTTGCCATCAACGACATCATCGTGGTGTTCGACCGCGTGCGCGAAAACTTCCGCAGCCTGCGCGTGGAGCCGCTGGAAGTGCTGAACCGCTCGATCAACCAGACGCTGTCGCGTACGGTGATCACCGCAGTGTTGTTCTTCCTGTCCGCACTTGCGCTGTACATGTTCGGTGGCGAGTCGATGGAAGGCCTGGCCGAAACCCACATGGTCGGTGCCGTGATCGTGGTCATCTCCTCGATCATCGTGGCCGTGCCGCTGCTGAGCATCGGTCCGTTCAAGGTCAGCAAGCAGGATCTGCTTCCCAAGGCCAAGGACGAGGAAGAGCTGGCCCGTCGTCCCTGACGGAATCGCACAGCCTCGCTGAAAAGCCGCGCCCTGCGCGGCTTTTCTTTTGCCTGCAATCCGAGTGAGGGCAGGGCAGTCCATGCGGTGGCGTCGGTTGTTTTCGATGCGGCAGCGCACTACGATCCTCCCGGTTCAGCGCGCAAACTGCTTGTGCTGCTGTCTTCTGTTTAGCCAACCGAGGTTTTCATGGTCATCAAACCGCGTGTGCGCGGCTTCATCTGCGTCACCACCCATCCGACTGGTTGCGATGCGGCGGTCAAGGAACAGATCGATTACATCAAGGCCCAGCCCAAGCTGGCCAACGGCCCGAAGAAGGTGCTGGTGCTCGGTGCCTCCACCGGTTACGGTCTGGCCGCCCGCATCAAGGCGGCGTTTGGCAGCGATGCCGCCACCCTGGGCGTGTTCTTTGAACGTCCGGGCAGCGAGACCAAGCCGGGTACGGCGGGCTGGTACAACACCGCCGCGTTCGAGAAGTACGCACACCAGGCTGGTCTGTATGCGCGCAGCGTCAATGGCGATGCGTTCTCCGACGAGGTGAAGCAGAAGGTCATCGAGATCATCAAGGCCGATCTGGGCCAGATCGATCAGGTGGTCTATAGCCTCGCCGCGCCGCGTCGCAAGCACCCCAAGACCGGCGAGATCATCAGCTCCACGCTCAAGCCTATCGGCGCGCCGATTACTTTGCGTGGTCTGGATACCGACAAGGAAGTGCTGACCGAAACCACGCTGCAGCCGGCAACCGCCGAGGAAATCGCCGGCACCGTGCAGGTCATGGGTGGCGAAGACTGGCAGATGTGGATCGACGCGCTGCTGGAAGCTGGTGTGCTGGCGCCGGGCGCGACCACCACCGCGTTCACCTATGTCGGTGAAGAGATCACCCAGGCGATCTACTGGAACGGTTCGATCGGTGCTGCCAAGAAGGATCTGGATGCCAAGGTGCTGGCGATCCGTGACAAGCTGCAGGGTCTCGGCGGTGATGCACGCGTGTCGGTGCTGAAGGCGGTTGTGACCCAGGCCAGCTCGGCGATCCCGACCATGCCGCTGTATCTGTCGCTGCTGTTCAAGGTGATGAAGGAGCAGGGCACGCACGAGGGCTGCATCGAGCAGCTCGATACCCTGTACGACATTCTGTACAACGGCCCGCAGGGCGGCAGCAATGCAGCTGACCATATCCGCCAGCAGTTGCAGGACGCGCAGGGCCGTGAGATCGCGCTGGTGGACGGTGAAGGCCGTCTGCGTGCGGACTACAAGGAAATGGCGCCGGAAGTGCAGAGCAAGGTGCTGGAGCTGTGGCCGCAGGTGACCAATGAGAACCTGTACGAGATCAGCGATTTGGCTGGTTACAAGGCCGACTTCCTGCGTCTGTTCGGGTTTGGTATCGACGGCGTTGATTACGAGGCCGATGTGAATCCGGATGTGGCTATTCCGGGGATTGTTGAGGTCTGAGTTTGCGGGCTTCGTAGTTGTGAGAAGGCCGCGCTTTGGGCGGCCTTCTTTTTTTGCATTTCCAGCTAGGAGCTTCCCCTCACCCCAACCCCTCTCCCGCTTGCGGGAGAGGGGCTCGGATCGCCTCGGCTGCTAGTGCACTGCGAGCCCAAGCATTGCTAGCCCCTCTCCCGCGCGCGGGAGAGGGGTTGGGGTGAGGGCAGCTTCTAGCGCGAAACGTCAGAACGCAGCCCAATCACCCATCAACCAAACTCAAAATCCATCTGAGCCGTCGGCGGTCCCACAAAATCGCCTTCCACGTAATCCACGCCGGCACTGAACAACAAGCTCATCGTCGACGCGTCCGCCACGAACTCGGCGATGGTCAAGATGCCAGCAGACTGCGCCTTGGTGGTGATTTCCTGGGTCTTTTCCAGCTGTTCCTTGGCCAGCGCCGGATCAGCGGTGAAGGCACTGTCCAGCTTGAGGAAGCCCGGCTGGAAATGCGCCAACAGCTGGAACGAATCCAGCCCAGAACCAAACTGCTCCAGGCCAACCTTGCAGCCCAGTGCAGTGACATCTGCCAGGAACTGTTGCGCGTTGCGCAGGTGAGTGAAGACCTTGGCTTCGGGGATCTGCAGCCACAGCTGCGCGCCTTCCACGCCTTCGGCCAGCAAGCCGGTGCGGATCACCGATAGCAGTTCGGGATCGGAGAACGACTCCGGGGTGATGCGCACCATCAGATGGGTGCGGTGACCGCCACGGCGGCGCTCGCCCAGCGCGCGGATGGCGTTGGCCACCACCCAGCGGTTGATCGGCGCCAACAACTCATGTTCCTGCGCGATCGGCAGGAAGCTGGGCGGCCCCACCATCTCGCCATTGTTTTCCATCTGCAGCGAGGTGTCGTACAGCTGGATCGGCTCGCCCATCAGGTTCAGCACGGGGCGGAAGCGCAGATGGAAGCCATCACCAGCCACGGCCTGGCGGATGCGCTGTACCCAGCTCTGGATACGCTCTTCCTCCACACGGTCGGCCGCGCCCGGGTCGAATACCTTGACGGTATTGCCGCCCAGTTCGGTGGCAGCGCGTGCGCAGTCATTGGCCCGGTTCAGGACCTGGCCGACGCTGGCAATTTTCTCGCCTACCTGTACGCCGCCGATGCTGACGGTGACAGTTGCCGAGCGTTCGCCGATGCTGAATACCGACGAGGCAAAGGCGCTGCGCACCCGTTCGGCCATCTGCGAAGTGTGTGCGTAGTCGCCGTCGGTGAGCAGGGCGAAGTTGTGTTCGCCAAAGCGCGCCAGCTGCGCGTCTTCGCCAATGGCCTGGGCCAGCTTCTGGCCGAGGGCCGCAATCAATGCATCTGCCGAATCCAGTCCGATATCGGGTAGCAGGCGTGCATAGTGATCCGGCTCGACCAGCAGGAAGCCGTACTGGCCATCGCTGCGGCCAACCTGGGCGACGGCTTTCTCCAGCTGCACCATGAAGGTCGGGCGGTTGAGCAGGCCGGTGACCTGGTCGCGCTGACGCAGGGCCTCCACTTCGCGTGCCAGCTCCGGGTCGAACTCTTCGCGGCGGCGGAATACGATCTGGAAGCAGCTCTCATCTTCATATGTGGCTGCAGTGAACTCCATCGTCGCCGGGAAGGTATCGCCGTCCTGGTTGCGTGCGTGCACTTCGTACTGCGGTGGCGGCGCTTCGCCCTTGCTCAGGGACTTGAGCAACTGTTTGAAGTTCTCCACGTGCTGCGGCGCCACCATGTCCAGCAGCGAGATGCCTTCCACGTCCTCGAAGGACTCGAATCCGAACATGTCCAGATAGGCTTCGTTGGCGCGGATGTGCATGCCTTCATGGATGTAGGCGATGGGATCGCGCGAGGACGAGATCAGTGCATCGCAGCGACGCTCGGTCTCGCGCATCTGCGCTTCGATCCGGCGCAGGCCGCGACGGGCCTGCAGGTCGGTCCATTCGGTCTGCACCACCGACAACAGGTGATCCGGTTGCTGACGCAGCGCGATGGCGCGGATGCCATTGGCAGCCGAGTCGAGCAGCATCTGTGCGTCAATGCTGTCGGTCAGCAGGATCATCGGGATGTCCTTGCCGCTGGCCGCGACCTGCTGGGTCAGCAGCAACTGCGGGATGACGTAAGAGTTGGCCGCCAGCACCAGATCGATGGGCTGGCTCAGCGCCTGGCTCAGCTCGTCAGGGCTTTGCGGCCGCGACGGACGCACTGCGATGCCGCTGTTGCGCAAGGTGCTGACGATGGCCTCGGCGTTCTCGGCGCTGTCGTCAACGATCAGCAAGCGCAAGGTGATGTCTTTGGCGTTCTGCATTCAGGACTCCCGGGGGACGGGGTTTAATACACGATGCACAGCGCTGGCGTCTATGCGCAGATCGCTTGCCTGTGACGTACACACGTGAGTGTAGTCTCAAGGTCGGCTTCAGGCCGTCGTCGTCACCGGCCGCAGCGCATATCAGCAGGTGCTGCGCCCGGCCGTGTGACGGTCTTCATGCTTCGCTGGACCCGTTTGATGAATCCGCTTACACGGCCATGCCGGCAGCGCGGCCGGAGGCCCAGGCCCATTGGAAGTTGTAGCCACCCAGCCAGCCGGTCACGTCCAGCACCTCGCCGACAAAGTGCAGGCCGGGCACTAGTTGCGACTCCATCGTCGCTGAAGACACCTTGCGCGTATCCACGCCGCCCAGCGTGACCTCGGCGGTGCGGTAGCCCTCGGTGCCGCTGGCCACCAGCGGGAAGTCGGACAACAGGCTGGCGGCGGCTTTGATTTCGGGCTCGTCCATCTGCCGCATCGGCTTGTCCTTCAGCCATTGCTCGCACAGGCGCAGGGCCAACCGCCGCGGCATGACCTCGGACAGCACGGTGCGCAGCTCGGAGGCACCGCGCTCGCGCTTCATCTGCCGCAGCCATTCAGCTGCATCGTGATCGGGCAGCAAGTCCAGCCGCAGGTCATTGCTTGGCTGCCAGTACGAGGAGATCTGCAGGATCGCTGGGCCACTGACGCCGCGGTGGGTGATCAGCATGGAGTTGCGGAAGCTCTGGCCGTTGCAGCGTGCCTCCACCGGCAGGGCAACGCCGCTGAGCTCGGCAAAGCGCTCCTGGTGGGTGCCGCTGAGGGTCAGCGGCACCAGGCCGGCGCGTGTCGGCAGCAGCTCATGGCCGAAGTTGCGCGCCACCTCGTAGCCGAAGCCGCTGGCGCCCATGCTGGGGATCGACAGCCCGCCGGTGGCGATAACCACCGAAGTACTATGGAAGTGCCCCTGCGCGGTGCGTACGTGGAAGCCATCGGCACCGCGCTCGATCTGCTGCACGCCGCAGTCGGTGCGGATCTGCACGCCTGCATCGGAACACTCGTCCAGCAGCATCTTTACGATCTGCTTGGACGAGATATCGCAGAACAGCTGGCCCAGCTCTTTCTCGTGATAGGCGATGCCGTGGCGCTCGACCATCTCGATGAAATCGGCCGGCGTATAGCGCGCCAGCGCCGATTTGCAGAAATGTGGGTTGTTCGAAATGAAGTTCGCTGCGCTGGTGCCGGTATTGGTGAAGTTGCAGCGGCCACCGCCGGACATCAGGATCTTCTTGCCAACCTTGTTGGCATGATCGATCACCTGCACGATACGGCCGCGCTGGCCGGCGGTGAGCGCACACATGAGCCCGGCCGCGCCTGCGCCGATCACCAGTACGTCGCAGCGGATTAGCTTGTCTGCCACCACTGCTTACTCCGCTGGGCGCTTGCGCCAGACCGGGATCACGTCCAGCTGGATCTGGTCATTGAGGATCTGCACCTCGCCATCCTGGATCAGCACGCTGAAGCGCATTGCCCGCTGTACCAGCTCACCCCAGCGTTCGACAAACGCGGACGGCAGGTCGACCACCGACAGGTTGTTGAAGCGGGTCAGGTGCTTGCCCTGTTTCTGCCACCAGATATCGGAGGCATTGCCGCCGTAGTTGACGATCTGCACGCGGCGGCTGCGGTTGCAGGCCTTGCGCACGCGCGATTCGTCCGGGTGGCCCAGGTCGATCCACTGTTCGATATCGCCGGTGTAGTCCAGCTGCCACAGGTCCGGCTCGTCCTCGCTGCTCAGACCCTTGCCGAATTCCAGCCGGTCCTCGGCATTGAGGGCGAAGGCGAGCAGGCGCACCATCAAGCGCTCGTCGGTTTCGGAGGGGTGCTGGGCCAGGGTCAGGTTATGGGTCGCATAGTAGCCGCGGTCCATGTCGCTGATCTGCAGCTCGGCCTTGCGGATGGTGGCGGTGAGGGCCATGGGAATACCGGGTACAAAGACCGCCCATCATAATGCCTTGCCCCGCAACGGACCCGCCCCGACGTGCTTGATCATGATCTGCCCAGTCGCCTGCAGCTAGCGCCAGGCCCGTGGACCAGCCTGCTGGAGGGTTTGTGCGCGCGCTTTCCGGCGATAAGCCAGGCGCAATGGCTGGACCGGTTTGCGCGCGGGCGGGTGCTGGGCAGCGATGGCCAGCCGCTGTTGCCGACGCAGCCGTGGAGGGCAGGGCAGGAGATCCAATACTTCCGCGAGGTCGCTGATGAGCCGGAAGTTCCGTTCACCGAGCAGATCCTGTATCACGACGAGCATCTGCTGGTGGCGGACAAGCCGCATTTCCTGCCGGTTACCCCGGCCGGCCGCTTTGTGCGCCAGACCCTGCTTGCACGTCTGATCGCCAGCACCGGCAATCGCGAACTGGTGCCGCTGCACCGGATTGATCGCGGCACCGCCGGGCTGGTGTTGTTCTCCTGCAACCCGGAGACGCGTGCTTCGTATCAACGGTTATTCGCCGAGCGCCGCATCGACAAGGGCTATGAGGCCTTGGCCTCGGCCTTGCCAGCGCTGGAGTTTCCGCTGCTGCGAAGCAGCCGCATTGGCCGTGGCGAGCCATTTTTCCGCATGGCTGAGCTGGCGGGCGAGGCCAATGCGCTCAGCCGGGTGGATGTCATCGAGCGGTGTGGTGATGTCTGGCGCTATGCGCTGGAGCCGGTGAGTGGGCGCAAGCACCAGTTGCGGGTGCATATGGCCGCGCTGGGCGCGCCGATCATCGGTGACGACTTCTACCCGCAGCTGCTTGAGCGCGAGCCGGATGACTATCGTCAGCCATTGCAGCTGTTGGCGCGGCGCCTGGCCCTCGTGGATCCGCTCAATGGCATGCAGCGGGAATTTTGCAGTGCACGTGAGCTTCTGTGAGGTTCAGCGCCGCTGCGCCAGCCAGCGGTCCAATTGTGCCGCAAAGGCCTGGCGGTCACGTGCATGCAAGGTGGCCGGGCCACCGGTCTGAACGCCGGCACCACGCAGTTCTTCCATGAAATTGCGCACCGACAGCCGCTCGGCAATGGTGTTTGCGGTATAGAGTTCGCCGCGCGGGTTCAGTGCGACGGCCTTTTTCTCCAGCACGCGTGCAGCCAGAGGAATGTCCTGGGTAACAACCAGATCACCTGCGTTCACCCGCTCAGCGATAGCGTCGTCGGCAACATCGGGCCCGCCCGGCACCTGCATGGCACGGATAAAGCGCGAGGGCGGGGTGCGCAACCATTGGTTGGCGACCAGCACGGTTTCAACCTTGGCCCGTTCGGCGGCACGGAACAGGATTTCCTTGATCACCACGGGGCAGGCGTCGGCATCCACCCAGATCTGGGTGGCCGAACGGGTGGCGGAAACGGCGTCTTCGGGGCTCATGCCGCGCAGTCTATTGGATTTTCGGACTTTGCTGGTTCTGGGCTATCGCCAGAAAATTGACTGATTTCAGCAACTTAATGGCCGGACTGAATCATATTGGGTTTCTGAATGCGGTAAATATCGCTTTTTGGAACAAAGCGGCGTATCGTCCATCCCACTGTGCTTGCAAGGGTCACCGTGAATCGTGGCCTGATGCAGTTGATCTTCTTGATCGGCTCATCGATCCGCTTTACCAACGCCTGCAACTCAGTCTCGGCCCCGATACCCGGTGGCCGCGATTATTTCAACTTATGTTTCAGGAGTTAGTACATGTCTGATCGTCAGACCGGCACTGTCAAGTGGTTCAACGACGCTAAGGGCTTCGGCTTCATCACCCCGGAAAGCGGCCCGGACCTGTTCGTGCATTTCCGCGCCATCCAGGGCAACGGCTTCAAGTCGCTGCAGGAAGGCCAGAAGGTGACTTTCGTCGCCGTGCAGGGCCAGAAGGGTATGCAGGCTGACCAGGTGCAGGCGGTCTAATCGACCCCTTGCTACCGTAAGGTTGCTTGGAACGCCGGAAGCGAAAGCTTCCGGCGTTTTTGTTTGTGTTTTCGCATCGAGCTTCGCCTTGCACTGACGCTGCGTTCTGCGTGCGTTGGCTAGGATGCGAACTCGATATCGATTGAATGAAGCTGGAGCCAGCGATGATCACCGTGCACCATCTGGAACAATCGCGTTCGCAGCGCGTGCTGTGGATGCTGGAAGAGCTGGGCCTGGACTACGACGTGGTCAGCTACAAGCGCGACCCCAAGACCTGGCTGGCACCGCCGGAGCTGGGCAAGGTGCATCCGCTGGGCAAGTCGCCGGTGCTGCAGGATGACACGCTGATCCTGGCCGAATCCGGGGCCATCCTCGAATACCTGGCAGATCGCTATGACCTGCAGCGCAGCCTGTCGCCGCAGCCCCTGCCAGTGGATGCGCCAGAGCGTCTGCACTATCACTATTGGATGCACTACGCCGAAGGCTCGGCGATGCCGCCGCTGGTGATGAGCCTGGTGTTTGCCAAGGTGCGCAAGGCGCCATTGCCTTTCTTCGCCAAGCCGATTGCCCACAGCATCGTCGACAAGGTGATGAAGAGCTTCATCAGCCCGCAATTGCGCCTGCACCTGAACTGGATGGAACAGGCCCTGACCAAATCCACCTGGTTCGCCGGAGAGCACTTCAGCGCCGCCGATATCCAGATGAGTTTTCCTGTCCAGGCGGCGGCAGTCCGCGCCGGTCCCATGACCGACTACCCGAAGCTGCAGGCCTTCCTGGCACGTATCGTCGAGCGACCGGCCTATCAGCGGGCTGAGCAGCGTGGCGGCGCGCTGGATCTGATCGGCGGCGCTCGTTGAGTACAGCGGGCCGCGCTTGCAGCATGGCCCGGCAGTCCCCACTTTCAGATGATGAACGACACGCTCCCGCAATTTGACAACCGCTTCCAGCGCGAGCTGCCCGGTGACCCCGAAACCGGCGCGCGCCGCCGCGAGGTAGTGGGCGCCGCATGGTCAGCTGTAATGCCGACGCCGGTCACCGAGCCGCGCTTGTTGGCGTACTCGGCCGAGGTCGCAGATCTGCTTGGCTTCGATCCGGCAATGATCGCCAGCCCTGAATTCGCCGAAGTATTCGGTGGCAACGCCTTGTTTGGGGGCATGCAGCCATGGGCCGCCAATTACGGCGGCCATCAATTCGGCCATTGGGCCGGGCAGCTTGGCGATGGCCGTGCCATCTCCTTGGGCGAGTTGCTGGCTGACGGCAAGCGTTGGGAGCTGCAGCTAAAAGGAGCTGGCCCAACCCCGTACTCGCGCGGCGCCGATGGCCGCGCGGTGCTGCGCTCGTCACTGCGTGAGTTCCTGTGCTCCGAGGCCATGCACCATCTCGGCGTGCCCACCACCCGTGCATTGAGCCTGGTCGGCACCGGCGATGCGGTGATGCGCGACATGTTTTACGACGGCCATCCGCAGGCCGAGCCCGGTGCGGTGGTGTGCCGGGTCGCGCCGTCGTTCATCCGCTTTGGCACATTCGAGTTGCCGTCGGCACGTGGTGATCCTGCGCTGCTGCGGCAGTTGGTCGACTTCTGCATCGCCCGCGATTTCCCCGAGTTGCAGGGCAGTGGCGAGACGCTGTACGCCGACTGGTTCGCGCAGGTCTGCACGCGCACCGCGGTGATGGTGGCGCAGTGGATGCGGGTCGGCTTCGTGCATGGCGTGATGAATACCGACAATATGTCCATTCTTGGTTTGACCTTGGACTACGGCCCTTACGGCTGGGTCGAGAACTACGATCCGGACTGGACGCCGAACACCACCGACGCGCAGGGGCGCCGCTACCGCTTTGGTACGCAGATGCAGGTGGCATATTGGAACCTGGTGCGGCTGGCGCAGGCGCTGTCGCCGTTGTTTGCCGAGGTGGCGCCGCTGCAGGCCGGATTGGATGGCTTCCGCCAGCGATATGAAGCAGAGGAGCGTGCGCATCTGGTCGCCAAGCTTGGCTTGGGCGAATTCCGCGACGGCGATGCTGAGTTGATGACGCAGTTCCAGCAGCTGCTGCAGGAAGGCGAGATGGACATGACGCTAGCCTTCCGTGCTCTGGCGAGCATTGATGTCGGCGCGCCGGAGATTGCCCCGCTGGAGCAGGTCTTCTACTCGCCGACCGCCCGCGAGCAGGTGCTGCCGGCGTTGACCGACTGGCTGCAGCGCTACGCGGCACGCGTGCGGGCCGCAGGGCAGCCGGCGCAGCAGCGCCGTGATGCCATGCAGGCCGCCAATCCCAAGTACGTGTTGCGCAACTGGTTGGCGCAGCAGGCCATCGACCGTGCCGAACAAGGCGATCTGGCCGGAATCACGGACTTGCTGGACGTGATGCGGCATCCTTACGACGAACAACCTGGGCGTGAGGCGTTTGCCGGCAAGCGCCCGGAATGGGCGCGTGACCGCGCCGGCTGCTCGATGCTGTCGTGCAGCTCCTGAGCACTTTCTTCTTGAATGACTGATATGACCACCTCTGCCTACCCCGAATGGTCGCGCCCGATCCGCGACATCGCCGACTTCCCCAAGCCCGGCATCCTGTTCAAGGACATCATCCCGCTGCTGGGTGATGGCGCCTGCTTCCGTGCCGCCGTGCAGGCCATGGCCGAGCCCTGGCGCGATGCCGGCCTGCATGCGGTACTCGGCGTGGAGGCACGCGGCTTCATTCTCGGCACTGCGTTGGCGCTGGAGCTGGGCGTGGGCTTCGTACCGGTGCGCAAGCCGGGCAAGCTGCCGGGCGCAACGCTGAAGCAGGAATACGCGCTGGAGTACGGCACCGATCGCATCGAAGTCAGCGTCGGCGCAACCCCGCCGGGCGCGCGCGTGCTGCTGGTCGATGACGTGCTGGCCACCGGCGGCACCTTGCTTGCCGCCTTGCAGTTGGCTGCGCAGCTTGAGGCCCAGGTTGTTGGCGGCGCGGTGTTGGTGGAGCTGGACGGCCTGGGTGGCCGTGAGCGCTGGCCTGATGGTTTGCCGCTGACCGCAACACTGGTTTACTGAGTACCTGATTCCCCCCCAAGCCGCGGAGTGCTGAATGCCGACGTTGAGTGAGCTGCTGTCTTCCTTCGATGGTGAACAAGGGCTGCTGCTCCCTGACAATTGGCGACAGGGGCGCACCGCCTACGGCGGCGTGCTCAGTGCGCTGGGTGTGGCCGCTGCGATGCAGAGCCAAGCAGGGCAGCTGCCGCCACTGCGCTCGATGCAGGTGACCTTCATTGGCCCTGCGGCCGGCCTGTTGCGCTTCGTGCCTGCGCTGCTGCGTGAGGGCAAGTCGGTGGTGAATGTCGGGGTGGATGTGTACTCCGACGACGCCTTGGCGGCACGCTTGTCGCTGGTGTTCGGCCGCGCCCGCGAAAGCGCGATTGCGCATGATTTCGCGGATGAGCTGCCGGCCAGGGGGCCCGCCGCGTACCGTGATTTCGATATGGCGGCGATGCCTTTCGCACCGGCCTTTACCCAGAACTTCCAGATGCGTCCTGCCGGTGGCGCGATGCCGGTGTCAGCTGCGGAAGTCCCGGAGTTGCTGACCTGGATACGCCATCGGGACGCCGCGCAGGTTGACCCGGCGGTGGCCTTGATCGCGATGGGCGATGCGATGCCGCCGGCAGCATTCACCAGCTTCAGCACTCCTGCACCGATCAGCTCCATCACCTGGAACGTAGAGCTGCTTGAACCTGTGCCGCAGGGCGAATGGTTCCTGTTGCGCTCTTTCAGCCAGCATGCGCGTGATGGCTATTCGTCACAGGACATGCAGGTCTGGGATGAGCAGGGCCGGGTGGTGATGCGCGGCCGCCAGAGCGTGGCGGTGTTTGCCTGATGTGCGCCGCGCGGTGGCTGGGTGGATTGTCGTTGCTGCTGGCGATGCTCGGCTGGAGCGCGTGGTTCGTCATCTGCAATGTGTATGAATTTTCGCCGGCCTTGGACCCGGTGGCGTTTGCCTGTGGCTGGTTGTTGAGCGCGTTGTTGGCTTGGCGCGTTTTTCGCAGCGGTTTTCGCCGTGTTGCCTGGCCGTTGTATGCGCTGGCGACCTGCATCGGCGTGTACCTGCTGCTGATCCATCGTGGCATGGGCGAGACTGCCGCGCTGGCGCTGTTTGTTGCGGCCAGCGTGGCGATTGTTGCAGCGGCATTCCGTGTGGCGCTGCGCGCTCGCGCGGCTTGAAGCAGGTTCAGCGCGTCAGCCGGATGTCCCCTTCGGCGAGCGCCTGCTGCAGGAAGGCCAACACTGCCGGGCCGCTTTCCCGGTCGGCGCGGGCATAGCCTTCGGCAGTGCCGCCAACCGGGATGTAAGGGCCGGTGTCGCTGCGGAAGGTGGTGGGCTGCAGGAAGGGTGTGATCAGGTGGCCGGCGTCCGAGTAATACAACAAGGCGTCTGGTTGCGGCGCACTGCGACGCTTCAGGCGTTGCATCGCCAACGCCGCCATCTCTCCGGAAACACCGAGCTGGTCGTCACCGCCAGCGACCAGCAGTAGCGGGCCGTTGATGCGCTCGATGGGGAGCATTGCCCGCTCCAGCGCCGCAGCATGAGGACCGGGCTGGTTCCAGTTGTGTTGTTCCACATAGGGCAGGAACGGCAGATCGCGGCCACCGACGCTCAAGGCGGGCTCATCGACGGCGCGGAAGTCAGCCGGCGGCACATCACGGCGGATGCCGCGGAACGGCGCGGGACTGCCTACCCACGACACTGCCGCCTGCAGGCGCGGATCATGTGCGGCGGCTGCCATCGCTACGATGCCACCCCAGGAACCGCCCATCACGCCGACCTTGCCGGCAAAGGGCTGGGTACGCAGCCAGTCGACCGTGTTGCTGACCGGGTCGATCGGTACGCGGATCAGATCCTTGGGCAGCCCCGGCATCCGGTAATAGGCAACGGCGACTGCAACAAAGCCGTTGGATGCCAACCAGGCTGCATACAGATTCGCGGTGTCGATGCCGCCTTCAGCGCCGCCGAGGGTGATCACGACAGGGTGTCGGCGGCCATCCTCCAGCGCACCAGCGGGGTGATAAAGGTTGCCGACCACGCCATGCAGCTGCAAAGGCGTGGCAACAACGTTGGCTGCATTGATCCGCCGCAGCAAGGTCTGTTGCCCGATCCGTTTGCCATCGACGAAAGCCTCCAATTGCATCGTTGCTGGCGCATGGCGCAGGCCGTCGGCTTCATTGCGCATGGGCAGTGGCGTGGGTCGACCCTTTCCCGACTCCGGCCGCATCGACCAGAACAGTCCCATCGCATCGACACCTGCGTAGCTGCCGGCCTCGGCGCCAGCCATGGCGGTATCGGCAATGCCGTTGTGATCGGCACGGTAGTTGGCGTGCGCCAGCCAGCGGTTGCCGCTGCTGTCCTGCATGGAAAGCTGCAGCTTCACGGCTTGGCTTGGCAGTAGCCCGGCAACGCTGATCTGCACCGGTTGATCGGCTGGACCGTCCACGGGATGTACGCGTAGTTCGGCGGCAAGGGCGAGGGAGCTGCAGCTGAGCAGCAGCGGAAGCACTAGATGCTTGAGCATGGGTGTTGTGAGCGATGAGCGGCCTGCGATGTTGCCGCTGCAGGAAGTACAACGGAACAGGTGGGCGTCAGCAATGGTGCGGGTAGTGCCAGGCTTGGCGTGAGCCGTGCGCGTATCAGCCGGGTTTGCCCATCTTTGCTTCAAACGCTTCGCGATGAATCCGGCTCAATGGCAGCTGGGTGCCATCGAGTAGTTCCAGCGTCGCGTCACCGTTGCGGCGTGGCAGCAGGCTGCGCACCCGTGTGCAATTGACGATTACCGCGCGCTGCACCTGCACGAAGCCGGCCGGCGCCAGTTGTTCGGCAAGCCGCCCGATGCTCTCGCGCAACAGGTGCACCTGCTTGCCGACATGCAGGCAGGCATAGTGGCCAGCGCTGTCGATGTAGTCGATGTCGGTCGGTGACACGTAGTCACTGCGGCTGCCATTGCGGATGCACAACAGTGCCAAAGGGTTGACGACGTCGCGCGCGAGGTGTCGCCGCAGGCGATCCAGCGCCATTGCGAGTCGGTTGCCATCCAGTGGCTTCGGCAGATAGTCGATGGCACCAAGCTCGTAGGAAGCCAGCGCGTGCTCGGCGTGGGCGGTGGTGAAGATGATGGCTGGCGCGGGCGTCGGTAGGCTGCGCGCCAGTTGCAGGCCATCTTCATCGGGCAGCTGGATGTCCAGCAACAATAGTTCGACCGGTTCCGTAGCCAGTAGCAAACGGGCTTGGGCGATGCTGGAGGCTTCACCGACTATCTGGATATCCGCATGCGCGCCCAGCAGGTGGCGCAGCTTCTCGCGGGCCAGCGCCACGTCGTCGACCAACAGGGTACGGATCATGCTGCCTGCTCGCTGGCGACAAGCGGTAGTTGGATGCGCACCTGATAGTGCGCACCATCGCGCTGAGTATGAATTTTGGCGCGCTCGCCGTAGATGGCCTGCAGGCGTTCGCGGGTGGCTTGCAGACCAATGCCCATGCCGGCTGCGGCGTCGCCAAACGGATTGCGGATCTGCAGGTGAAGCTGATCGTCCTGCGAATCGAAGTGCAGGCTGATCGTGGTGTCGTCCGTACCCGCGACGCTGGCGAAGCGCATGGCGTTTTCCATCAATGGCTGCAGCAGCAGACTGGGTACGCGCGCGCCCCATGCCTCGGTGTTGACCTGCAGTTGCACCTGCACGGGCTGTTGCTGCAGCAGTCGCTGCAGTTCGATGAAGGCCATCGCCTGCGCTACTTCGTCACGCAGCGCGACGAAAGGTTCGCTCTGCAGCAGATTGCGCAACAACTCACCCAGCTGCGCCAAGGCCGCGTCAGCACGCTCGGCATCGCGGTAACCCAGTGCGCCGATCGCATTGAGTGCGTTGAACAGGAAATGGTGATTCAAGCGTGCCCGCAATGCTTGCTCGCGCGCTTGCGCCAGCAGCTGGCCACGGCGGCGATAGCGGTGGATATAGGCCAGTGTCTGGCCGATGCCGATTACGCCAATGTAGGTGGGCAGCGCAAACAAGCTGGTGGCGATAACCGCGTGCAGCCAGTTGTCCGGCAGCGCGCGGGGCAGCGTCAGTTGTGAGAGGTGGTAGCCGAACAGCCAGCCAACCAGTGACAGCGCCGGAATGATGCAGATCCCGGCGGCTAGTAGCTTGGCCACCGCCTTGGCATCACTGCCCATGCCCAGCGGCCAGCGCGCGCACAGTTGCCAAAGAACAGGTGTTGCCAGAAGCCAGGAACTATAGATGCCGAGCAGGAACAGCAGCGAGCGAGCCAGTGAGACCAGTGTCGTGCTGCCTGCCGCAGGCCCAGTCAGCTGCACCGCAGGCAAGGTGACCAGGGTCAGCAACAGCCAGCCGGCACATACCGCACGCCACGGGAATACCGTGGCATGCGTATCACCCGCAATGCTGGAAGAACTGGTGTCGGGCAGGGAGGTCATCTGTGCGTTCAAGCGCCGGGCTGGGCCGGCGCCGGTTTACATCTTGCGGACGCGGAAACGCTTGCCCTTGATCTTGCCGGCTTCCAATCGTGCCAAAGCCTTGCCAACCTGCTCACGGGCAATGGCCACGTAGGAGCGGGTGGGGAAGATGTCGATCTTGCCGATCGCCTTGGCCGACAGCCCGGCATCGCCGGTCAGTGCACCGAGGATGTCGCCAGCACGCAGCTTGTCGGTCTTGCCGCCATCGATGCGCAGGGTGGTCATCGCCGCCTGCGGCAGCTCTGCCGGACGCGCGGTTGCCAGCGGGGTCTTCTGCCAGTTCAGCGGCTTGCCCTGCTGCGCTTCCAGTGCATCGGCACGGTTGCGCTCACGACCGGCAACCAGGCTCAATGACAGACCATTGCGACCGGCGCGGCCAGTACGGCCAACGCGGTGCTGGTAGGTGTCGATGTCGGTCGGCAGCTCGTAGTTGACCACGGCAGCCAGGTCTTCCACGTCCAGACCGCGCGCGGCAACGTCACTGGCGACCAGCACGTTGCAGCTGCGGTTGGAGAACTGCATCAGCACTTCGTCGCGGTCGCGCTGCTCCATGTCGCCATGCAGCGCCAACGCCGAGAAGCCGAACTGACGCAGCGAGTTGGCCACTTCGTCGACGTCCTTGCGGGTGTTGCAGAACACCACCGCCGATTCCGGCGTGTACTTCAGCAGCAAGCCACCCAGTGCCTTCTGGCGATTGGCCGGCTCGGTTTCGAAGAACAGCTGCTGGATGGCCGGTGCTTCGGCCTGGCCATCAATGGTCACTTCGACCGGCTCGTTGAGCAGGGCGCGGGCCAGTTCGCGGATCGCTTCCGGGAAGGTGGCCGAGAACAGCAGGCTCTGGCGGTCCTTGTGGGTGCGCCCGGCGATCTCGCGGATCGGCTCTTCAAAGCCCATGTCGAGCATGCGGTCGGCTTCGTCCAGTACAAAGGTGCGGACCTGACCCAGGTTCAGCGCGCGCTTGCGTGCCAGTTCCTGTACGCGGCCGGGGGTGCCGACCACGACCTGCGGGTCATGTGCTTCCAGCGAGGCCAGCTGCGGGCCCAGCGGCATGCCGCCGGTGAGGATCAGCAGCTTCAGATTGGGGATGCCGGTGGCCAGCTTGCGCAGCTGCTTGCCGACCTGATCGGCAAGTTCACGGGTAGGGCACAGCACCAGTGCCTGGGTGCGGCCGATCGACAGATCGAGCCGGTTGAGCAGGCCCAGACCGAAGGCGGCGGTCTTGCCGCTGCCGGTCGGTGCCTGCGCGATTACGTCGCGGCCTTCCAGGATCGGCGGCAGGGCCAGCGCCTGTACTGGCGTCATCGAGGTATAGCCCAGCGCGTCGATGCCAGGAGCGAGTGCCGGCGACAGCGGCAGGGAAGAGAAGTCAGTCATGCCATATTTTCGCAGAAGCCGGGCGGCGGCGCTTGCCTTCCTGAATAGGTAGCGCCGCCCGCTTCATCTAGCGCCCGTGGGACGAACTCAATCCTTACGATTGTTGGTGACGAGCTTGCTCTTGGGGGTGACGGTCTTGGCCCCGGCTGGGCGCTGGTAAACGAAGGGATAGGGCACCGCAGGCGCGTCCGGCAGGCCCGCGCGCCATTGTTCGAGCATGGTTGCCACCGCCCTGCCGTTCTTGAACTGGGGTTCGGAGGGAAGCTCGCCTTGCTCCTTCTCGCGGCGCCGCACGTTGCCTGCGGCCAGCGTGTAGGCGTGGGCAAAGTCATTGGTGGTATTCAAGGCCTCGACCAGGAAGGCGCGGCCAAACCAGGTGGCGCTGTCGGTATTACCGCAACCAAAGGAAGGGCGATCCTTGCGCGCTGCGGTGATCACCATACGTTGCGGAGACATCAGCGCTGGGACGAAGGCGCCTGAGAAACAGGCCGAAACCACGACCACCGCATTGCCGATCTGTGCTTCGTCCAACATCCGCGCGAGCTGTGCCGGCGCGAGATAGTCTTCCTGGTCGCGGCCGGTGTGCAGATAGAAGCTGTTGTCATGCAGACCGTGGCTGGTCAGGTAGAGGAACAGCACATCTTCATTCGGGTCCAGCTTCTGCCCGAGCCCGTCCAGTGCGTGACTGATGCTGTCGGCGGTAGCAAGCACCTGCTGTACGCCGCCATTGCCTAGCGCCGGACGATTGACCAGGCTGATCATGCGGCCTTCGGCCCCCCAGCGCTTGGCTGATAGCTCCCGCAAGTAGGCGACTTCATTGGAGAACACATCTTCATCGACATCGCCAGCCACGCCGAGCACGTAGATATCGGTCACGCCCGGGCGTTGGGCGGGCAGGCCTGCCAGCGCAGCATCGAGCAGGGTGAGCTGGCTACCTTCCAGTTTGGGCGTGGTGGCCTGCCGTTCTGCTGTTTCCGCCGCACCAGCGAATGCAGGCCATGCCGCACAGGCCGCCAGCAATATGCTTGCGATGGCTTTGATCAGCAGGGGAGGGGAATGCTGCGAGCTGCGTTGGGCTGCCATTGCCGTTATCCATGACGGTGGTTATGGCGGCAAGGTCATAACCACCGAGCTGCATCCAGTGGCTGCCTGCAGGCCGCCTTGATGGCTATGGTGCCGGAGTTGAAGCCTGGATGCGTAGTAGTCGGGTTGCGGATGTCTGCAGCGCGCGCTGCGACCGGGTAAATGCCGTCAGGGCAATTCCCTGTCGATCGGATTGATGCTCAGTCCTCCTGCAATGACCAGCCATAGGCCAGTGCGGACTTCTTCCTGAGGTTCTCAAGCTGCTCGGCAGCATTGATGGCGCTGTTGGCACGGTAGACCAGATCTTCCAGCCTGCACAGGATGCTGGCCTGCTCATCATCGTCGGGCACCACTTCGACGATCCTGTCGACAAGCTGATGCATCTCCAGCAGCTTCTGTTTGCGCTCGTATTCGCCAAGCGAGGTGGCGTCCTGCACGACCTGCTGCGCCAGAACGTCGAAGTGATCCCGCAACTTCTCGTAGTCCATACAGCACCTGCTGCGATGGCGGACAGCCAAGAGTCTGTAATGGTGCTGTCGGGGGTGTCCCTACATCAATGAGGGATACACCTTACTGAGGCTAGGATTTATCTGACAAGGCCGTATGCCGAAGAGGGCTGGAAGGTTGCTCTGGGGCGCTTGAATCGCCAACCAGGTGTGCGCCGATATCGACGTGAGGGTCGCGTGGATGGGCTGATCTTGGGCGGCTTCTCTGGTCGACCAAGATCGGTGCTGTCTTACGGTGTGATCGCGTAGATGTAGAAGTCGTTGTCCCGCGCCCACCCGAGACCCTCATAGAGTCTTTGTGCTGGAATATTGTCCTTCGCGGTCTGCAGCTCAATGCGCTCGGCGCCAAGCCCCTTCGCAACCGAAACGGCAGCAACCATCAGCTCTCTGGCCACGCCCAGGCGGCGAGCGTCTGCAGACACAAACAGGTCGTAGAGAACGTAGCTTTTCGTAGCACCAACGGAGTCGAACAGTGGATAGAGTTGGGTGAAGCCGAGAAGATTGCGTGCGGAATCAGCCGCAACCAGGATCAAGGAAGATCCCTCCAGCAGACGGGCGCCAATGAACTCCTGCGCCAAGCCGGGATTGGAAACTTGACCATAGAACTGCCGGTATTGATCAAAGAGCGAGGCGACGGGTTCCATGTCAGCAGCAGTGGCAGGACGAACGGAAATTTCCATTTTCTATCTCCTTGCGATTGGTTTTGATGACTTGGACGGCGACTAATCTGATTGTTCGAAGAGCAGGCAATGCAACTGATAATCTGCACGTAGCAAGATCACGTCATGGTGCGACCCGATCCAGATCCAAGCAAGTTGCAGGTGCTGTGTGCACCATCTCCGATGACGGGCGGCACGGGAGCAGCTATCTGGTAGCTTGCTGGCATGAGACCACCATACGAAGACATTCAGGATCGCGCTCCGGTGTGGGATCACATGCAGAATTTCTGGATGGATACCGACCCGTCAATTGTTCTCGCAGACATCGCTCGCGCATGCACAGAGTCCAAGTACTCGCTTGAAGAGCTGGAGGTCATCTTCTGGAATGAAGTGCGTCCTGCCGTTTCATTCAACATGGCATTGCTTCCTGCGCCCGAGTGGGCCGGATTCGAGATCGACTGGCTCAAAGCGCGCGTGCTTCGCAAATCCCGGTTCGGCAAGCCCCTGCCTCGCAAATGGCTGCATCCGTATTCGGCAAACTGGTGGCGCGAGCTCAGTGCCGGCATTGTCCGGCACAGAAGTGACGAGCCGACGTCGCCCCGATTTTGAGTAGCGCGGCGATTTGGAGTTCAATCCCCAACGAGACGGAGATTGGACATGAAGAAACGCTTTTCCGAAGAACAGATCATTGGCTTCCTGCGTGAGGCAGAGGCCGGCATGGCGGTGAGAGAGCTGTGCCGCCGACACGGGTTTAGTGAGACGTCCTACTACCTGTGGCGCAGCAAGTTCGGGGGCATGAGTGTGCCGGAGGCCAAGCGACTCAAGGAGCTGGAGGCGGAGAATGCCCGGCTGAAGAAGCTGCTGTCCGAACGCTGGTGCGGCATTTGATGGAGCGCGGTCTCACAGAGAGGCGGGCACTGGCCGTGGTACGGATGAGCGCCAGCGCACTGCGCTATGTCCCGCGCCCCGATCGCAATGTCGAACTTCGCGAGCGGATCCTGGCGCTGGCACAGCGACACAAACGCTACGGCGTGGGGATGATCTACCTGAAGTTGCGGCAGGGGCAGTGGACGGTGAATTACAAGCGGGTGGAACGCTTGTATCAGGAGGCCAAGTTGCAGGTGCGTCGGCGCAAGCGTAAGAAAGTGCTGCTGGGCGAGCGTCAACCGTTGCTGCGGCCGGAGGCAGCCAATCAGGTCTGGTCAATGGACTTCGTGTTCGATCGCACAGCCGAGGGTCGTGTAATCAAGGCGCTGACGATCGTCGACGATGCCACGCACGAGGCGGTAGCGATTGAGGTGGAGCGGGCGATCTCCGACTACGGCGTGGCACGGGTGCTGGCCCGGCTGGCACTGACCCGAGGTCTGCCGCAGGTGATCCGGACCGACAACGGCAAGGAGTTCTGCGGCAAGGCGATGGTGGCATGGGCCTACGAGCAAGGCGTGCAGTTGCGCTTGATCCAGCCAGGAAAGCCAAATCAGAACGCCTACATCGAGAGTTTCAATGGCCGCCTACGCGACGAATGCCTCAACGAGCACTGGTTTCCCACACTGCTGCACGCACGTACCGAGATCGAAACCTTGCGGCGGGAATACAACGAGGAACGACCGAAGAAGATCTTAGGCGGCCTGACACCGACCGCCTATGCCCAACAGTTGGCGGCCAAAGCCGCTACGATTAAATCTGGACTCTAAAGGGCCCCGCTACTGAAAGCGGGGGACGTCGCCCACGTCCTTAGCTCCCTGCCACCCATGAAAAAGCCCTGTCCCCTACGGAGTTGGCAGGATAACAGGGCTTTTTGGGTGTTGCCTGTGTG
Organism: Stenotrophomonas sp. STEN083; assembly: GCF_056759195.1. NCBI lineage: Bacteria > Pseudomonadati > Pseudomonadota > Gammaproteobacteria > Lysobacterales > Lysobacteraceae > Stenotrophomonas > Stenotrophomonas sp. STEN083. The sequence goes on from NZ_JBRRCU010000014.1 coordinate 50,414, forward strand.
GCCAGGGGGCGGGCTATGTCCCCTTAACCTCAACGGCTGCAGGTTCCGGTGTAAGCAATTTTTCCGACTGAGTCGCTGAACCCGGTTCTGGCCAGGCTCTTCACAGCCTTCGTGAACTGACGGGTTTCAACGATGGGATTGCTGCAGCCATTGGCAGTGGAGTGCTGCTCTATCCACTTCATTCTTATTGCTTCGGCAGCCTCGCTGTCGGGAGGGTAGTTGGCGGCAGTTAGCGCCGTCATTGCCCAGGTGGCTGTTCCCGTCATCTGAAAGTCGGTGATTGAGTTGCGGTCCATGTTGTGGACGGTCGCGCAACCAGCCAATGCAAAAATCAATGAAGCAACAACAATTGAGCGCATAGGTCCTCCAATAACCGGCTCTTCGAAGGTTCAGGGTAGTTAGACCGCGATCGGCCTCACACCCTTGCGCGGAGGATAGCAGGGCTTCGGAGGGGGTGCCTGTGGTGACGCAACGGGTCTGCAGGGCTGCTTCTTCAGTTTCCACCTGCTCAATGTGTTGCTGCGTTGCAGAAGGAATCGGATACGGGACTGCACTAATCTCATCCTCGCTCGAAATACTCGAGCTCACCTTGGGGATCTACATGCAGAAGTGGCTAAGGAAGGTCGTGGCAGTCTCGGCTGTAGCTTTGGCAGTTGCTGGTGGAGTCGCTACGGCAGCTCCTCCGTGTAGTGCAGGGTGTATGACGCTCAAAAGAGAGTGCTTATCGGAAGGTAAGGGAGCAGCAGCATGCGAGCTGGTCTATCAAGATTGCCTCCAGTTCTGTAACTCGAACGGTTGAAGTAAAAAACCCCGCCAATCGGCGGGGTTTTTGTTTGGGTCGTGTTGGCTACTTGGCCTTCTTTACCGGCATCTTCGTCTCGGGCCGCTTCGGCAACTCTCGGTAGACGTTGGAGCCGTGGGCTTCCTTCCGGGCCTTGGCGACCTGGAGTTCTAGCAGCTCGTCGTGGAGGGGTTGGATCTTTGACCAGCGGAGAAAGCCCCATCCGGACAGTGCCATGCCTGCAAAACAGGCAAACAAGAGCACTCCTCCATTGGTATCGCGGTCCTTAATCTGGATTTTGATCATCTTCTCGAGCACGGGCAGATGCTCTTTCTGGACAGGGCTCTCGCTGGCCTTCAGGTCGGCGATCTGCTTTGCGAACGAAACAATGCGGTCATTGGCGGACTGGTGAAGGACTGTAAGGCCGATCATCGTGGCAATGATGAGCGCGAGCCCGAATAGGGCTGCGAATTTGTAGAGGTTGTCGGTTGGTACGGGGACATTCGGCTGCATCCGTGCTGCTCCTGGTTACTCATTCTTGGTGGCGGGCTTGGGCTATAGCTATTTATTGTCTTCCGTGAAAGCCCGGCAGCCCTCAATGAAGGACTGTGAATTGCCGTGGCACTCATCAGGACTGGTGACACCATGCGCCTGGGCCCAATCGTAACCTGCCTTGTGCCCACTACAGTCTTGTGTGCATCTGTAACCGCCGAAGCTGCCATTCGTAGCCAAGGCCGATGGTCTTGGCTGGGGAGCTGGTCGGATCGCGGAAATGACGACACAGCCAGGTGAGGCGCGCAACATGTACTCGGGAATCCCGTCCGCGCCGATACACCGATAGAGGGGGCGAGTGTTTGGTGCCTGAGTTCGATCCACATATCGGTAGTTGATCACCCTGCAACCATTTTCTCCGGGAAGCGGCTTGGTTGTGTAGTGCCTAACCCCATCTCGCATGCAGGCGTAGACGGAACCCGCTACAACCTCGTTGGCTGCTCGTGACGCCATAGGCAAAAGGCAGAAAAAGCAAAGCACCAAAGCTGTTGATCGCATGAAACACCCCCCCAGGCCCCAGACGGGCGGAGAGTAGCACCAGCTAGGGCGGGGTGCCTGAGGGCGTCTCGCATTCACGGAATGCAAGCTTCAAAGAAACCCTTGATGTAGCTCGAAACGCTTGCGGCACTAGGGTTACAAAAGTTTCAAGTCCCGAAAATCGGATTTTAGAGTTGACCGTCACAAATTGGGCAGTAACCTTGGTGGTGAGTTCCGGGCAGTTTTCCCCGCCCCGAGCTCTGGAGGTTCTACCTCCACAAAGAGAAACCCCACCTAGCGCTAACTAGATGGGGCGGATGTTTTCCCATTTTGTACTGCAACCACTGCGTCGAACCTGGTTCGTACGCCGTCCGGAACTTCCCCCTCCGGACGGCCGCCAGTCTAAGGATTTGAGACAAAAAGTGTCAAATCCAGGCTATTCAGCCAGGCCCGATGCCCTTCAGATCAATGAGGTATCGAGCAATGCCAAACTGTAAGAAGAGCTGTTGTGCCGTTACATCGAGCCGTTTTGCGGCACTGGAGGGTCTATGAGCCAGATCATCCAATTGGGGTTTCAGGGCCGCGAGGTGGAGTTCACCAGCGATGGTTGGTTCTCAGTAACCACGGCAGCCGCCTGCTTCGGAAAGAACCCAACCGAATGGCTGCGCCTGCCAGAAACAACCAAGTACATCGAGGGGCTGGAGCGTAAATACGGGAAAATCCCGTATTTGAAAACCTCGCGTGGTCGGGGTGGCGGCACCTGGCTCCACCCCAAGCTGGCGGTGCGGTTCGCCAGGTGGCTCGATGTGGACTTCGAGATTTGGTGTGACGAGCAGATCGATACCATCGTGGGAGGCGCGAGTTCTCGTGTATCTGCACGAAGTGCGGCCGCCAGTAGCCATAAGGTCATGTGCAAGATGTTGGAGACAACCCGCCGCGCCGAAGGCAAGGAGACGAAGCACTTTCACTATGCCAACGAATGTAGGCTTGTGAACTGGGTTGTCGGTGCAGGCTTTGAAGCCCTCAATCGCGACCAGATGACCGCAGAGCAACTCGATGCAGTTTCTAGCGCCGAAATTCAGAACGCTGTAATGATCGGGTCACGCGTCCCGTACAGTGAGCGCAGAGAGGCTTTCGAACAGCAGAGATTACCGCCTTCGACTGATCAGTCGCTGCCGCGGAAGTTGTCGAGGAAAAGAGTTTCGAAAGCTGCTTAAAAGGAAACCCCGCTTAGGCGGGGTTTTTCTTCGTTGGTGATGTGGCTCATCCGATAGCGATGTATCCCAAAGAGAAGAAGCCCGCAGATGCGGGCTTCTGGGTGTACCGCTAGGTCGCCTTCGGGACATCCCGTCGATCGCCAATGGCGCAGAAGGACGAAGCCTGCTCGAAACCAGGGTCTGAAACGCCAAGGGCCTTCAGTCGGGCATGGAATGGAGTCCAGGATTCACCTGCGGCCAGATCTCTATGATGTTCGGGAACCACTCGAAAATCGCCGGACCCGCGAGCGCGTCGATTCGAGTTGAAGGCGTGTGAGCCGGCTACCGACAATGCGGTCGATATCTTCAGTCTGTCTGCTGGGCCAACTTTGCTTTCCAGCATGGCTATGTACATCAAGTTGTCCGCCTGAGTCTTTGTGCAGGGCTGCGCCCAGTACAAATAGTCGTGAACGATGGCGGCCAGTGCGAACTCGCCTGTGTTCGACATGAGGCTCCGAAGCCATTGCGGGACACTGGCCCTGTCGTGAACAAAACCAGCCGGGATAATGATCTGCTGATCACTGTTTCCGATCTTGTATTTCAATGGAGCAAGTAGCATTAGATGCTCGCCATCCGCGAACTCCAATTGGCCCACAGGCTTCATTCTCGCGTCAAACTGGCCCCGCGCCTCAATCAGTGCCGCGAGATTTTGAGCCTCTTGGAGGGCGACTTTCGTCTCGAGGTCCGAGACCTTCTGGCGCAAAGCCGCGTTCTCGTGGCTGAGCTCTATCGTATTCTTGGTGAGCAAGCCCGCGGCTACGGCGACGACCAGCGAAACAGCAACTATGACAACCGTTTTGGTGCCCATTTCTGATCCCCCTGTCCATGGATGGCCAAAGCCAGTATTTGCCGCGGCAGGTGCTGTAGTTCTCCGTTGACCCCACGCCGCGCCAGCTCAGCATATCCCCAATCCAACAGGGGTGTGCAGACAGATGGCCGATATCTCAGAGACCACAGCAGGGGGGCGCAATGTCGGGGCATTCCTGGACATGCTCGCTTGGTCGGAGGGCACCGATAACGGCAGGAAGCCGACGCGGGATCGCGGTTACGACCTGATCGTCGGCGGCCAGCTGTTCCGGGGCTACGCCGACCACCCGCGCGTGCTGGTAGACCTACCCAAGCTGCGGATCCAGTCCACTGCCGCCGGTCGCTACCAGCTGCTGCGCCGCTACTACGACGCCTACCGCAAGACGCTCAACCTGCGCGACTTCTCGCAGCTGAGCCAAGACCTAATCGCGCTGCAGCAGATCCGGGAACGCCAGGCGCTGCCGCTGATCCAGGCCGGGAAGATCGTTGAGGTCATCTCCAAGGTGCGGAATATCTGGGCCAGCTTGCCGGGCGCAGGCTATGGCCAGCACGAGCAGAAGCTGGATCGGCTGCTGGACGTGTACCGACAGGCAGGCGGGGAGGTGGGCAAGTGATGGATATGACGGGTGCCGAAGTGGCGACTGGCGGCGCCGTCGCTTTACTTGGGAAGTTCCTCTGGGACCGTTTCGTTTCGACAGAAGGCCGCAGCTACAACGCCTTGGTAACGCAGCAAGCAGATCGAATGAATGCACAAGAAGCTCGATTGGTAACGCTCGAGCAGGGGCTCGATGAAGAGCGCAAGGAGCGCCGGGCTGCAGAGTCCAAGGTCTATGAGCTGACCATGCGGATCATGCACCTCGAGTTCAAACTCAAGGAAGCCGGCATCGGGGTGCCGAAATGAACCGGACGCTGATCGTCGTCGTTGCCTTCGCAACTTGGTCCGTCGGCATGTTCGCCATTGGCTGGGCTTGGCGTGGTGACCGTGCAGCTGGTGCCGAAGCCAAGCTGCAGGCCAGCACCAGTGCCGCCGCTGTCGAGCAGATCGCCCAGGTGCGCGCCATCGAACACCAGCAGGCCGACACCTTGGCCACCATCGGAGAGAAGCATGAAGAAGATCGGGCTGCGGCTGAGGTCGTCACTGCTGCTGTTGTTGCTGACCTGCGTGCTGGCAACCTCCAGCTGCGCCGGCAGTGGGCAGCGTGTGAAACCAACCGCGTGTCCGAGTCCGGAGCCGGCGCCGCCGAACGTAATGCGCTCGCCGACCTACGAGCAAAGGATCAGGGCGATCTTGTTCGAATCGGAAGAGACGCCCACGACCAAGTCGAGGCATGCCAGGCCGTGATCTCGGCCAATCAAAAACACTAAGACTGGCCCCCCGACAAGCGGGCCAGTCCTCACGCATTACGGCGCCGGGCAGGCCTCTGCCTTGCAGTTCGCGTAATTCTGATAGCACTGAGCCTCGGACATCGCGCCCTTCGTCAGGCATCGGTTGAGGCTGACTTCGCACATAGAACATGGTGTGACCTGCGCAGAAGCGAGGCCAGATGCAGCAACCAGCAGGAACAGCACGGTCTTCAAGGTCTTCTTGATCATCACGTCAGTCCTTTGTTTGCCCTGGATAGGGCCGCGTAACCATATCAACCGAAGCGCACGCAGGTTTGTGCGCCGCGGCACACAGCACTGAGGTGAGCAATGGCTGGCAAGAAGATCAAGCTGAAAGACCAGCTGGGGCGCGTCATCAACGTGCCCGTGGCGACGGCGACGGCTGCGCCAGTAACCCCGCCGGCAACGCAGCCCGAGACCGCCCGGCCTGTGGCGACCGTCTGGAAGCTGATCCGCGAGATCCCGCAGAACATCCAGAAGCTGGCTAAGCTGCTCGGCACCGGCTTCACCACGCGCGGCTCTGATGGCGAGTGACACCAGCGCTCGATCGAGGAGGGCGAGGGCATCGCTGTTGCCGATGGTGACGGCGTCGCCGGAAATCCGACCGTCGCCCTGGCAGAGCTGGCTAATGCAGGCGGCGGCACGCTGCAGAAGACCCTGCGCGATGACTTCGGGCGCGTGGCCGGCACCAGTGCGGCGACGACGACAGATCTGGCCGAAGGCACCAACCTCTACTTCACCAATGCCCGTGCTGATGCCCGAGCCTCCGCAGCGGTGGCCACCCATGTCGCGCAGCCCAATCCCCACGCTCAGTACGCGATGCACGGCGATGGATCGAAGACGGGTTTCCTTCGTGCAGATGGACTCTACACGAATGAGCTGGAGAACAATGGTGACCAACGCTTCGTGATGCGCGCGGCATCCGACACGCTTGTCCCTAACTACACCGGCCACCGCGCACGCGGAACTCTCGCCTCCCCGAACGCCATCGCTGCTACCGACACAATGATGCTGTTCGTAGCAGGCGGCTGGAACGGGTCGGAATACAAGATCAGCGCCCGTGTTCGGATGCGTGCGGAAGAGAGCTATACGAGTGCGGCATCAGGGTCCGGCCTGCTGTTCGAAGCGACGCCGATCGGCGCGAATGCGGCGGTGGTTCGCATGCGAATTGATGGCTTTGGGAACATCCTCCCCGGCGCGGACAACACCCAGAATATCGGCAGCGCATCAGCACGACCAAAAGAGATCTTTACAGCCACGGGAACGATCAACACCTCGGACGCCCGTGAGAAGACCCCGGTACGTCCGTTCACCACTGCGGAACTGGTGGCAGCGGCAGAGCCGGGGCGCGAGATTGGTGCGTACCAGTGGCTGGCGATGCTTGCCGAAAAGGGCGGAGCGGCCCGGCAGCACATCGGCCTGACCGTGCAGCGGGCGATTGCCATCCTGGAATCGCAGGGCCTTGACCCATTCGCCTACGGCTTCATTTGCTATGACCAGTGGAACGAGCTGCCGGAGATTCGAGACGAGGACGGCGAAATCGTCCAAGAGCACCGCCCAGCGGGCGGCCGCTATAGCTTCCGCATGGATGAGTTGCTGGCGTTCATTGCCCGAGGATTGGTGCACCGGCTGGATGCCGTAGAGCAGCGACTGGCCGCTGCTGGCCTTTAGATAAACCCCTTCAGGCGCTGTACGCAATCTTCGACGACAAGCGGCACCCGTTCTACGAGCACAAGATTGCGGCGTGAGGCTATGCGTTTCCTGTCGGGGATGCACTGACTTGCTGGCTACAGCAAGCGCCTTTAGCATCGCGCGACGTAACAGCGCCAGTCCCCATTCGGCGCGAGCTAAGGAGAGTATGCATGGCAATGATTGCTTGCAGAGAGTGCGGCAATGAGATCAGCACAACAGCGAAAGCATGCCCCAAGTGTGGTGCAGTTGTGCCAGGACCAAAGATATGGCCCTGGGTTGTAGGAATTCCAGCGGCGCTTTCCTTGGCCGTTTATCTCGTCAGCCTTACGCCTCCTGAGTACATAGGTAGGGCAGCAAAGGTCCGCGCATCTTGCGAGAAATATGTGTCATCGAACCAGCTATACATGTGCGAAAAAATCTACAACGACGAGATTGAGAAAGGTCGCGCAGCGTCTTGGCGGTGGTGGGATCGCAAGCGACCGAACGTTGTGGAGTGACATAGGCCCGCGCCAATCGCGGACCACTTTGATGACTGGAAGGGATGTGTTGCTGAGAGCATTAGGCACATAGCGCGAGAGTCAATAGATCAGACACCCCCCCCAGTGCGACGGGTGCTCTAGTCCCAGCCCCTGAGACGGCCCGGCGCGATGCTGGACCATGCTTCCAGAAAACTTCAAATGGGCGAAGGTCGCCGACTTCGAGAGCCAGCTGACCGCGATCTACGTCAATGATCTGGCCGTTTCCCGGCTGGTCGAGCGGCTGGGCGGGTCTTGGTTTGTGAAGCTTGGCTATCACCTCCCACCACCAAACGGAGCGGTGCTGCACCCGTCGCGCAACTGCAGGAACTACGAGACGGGCAGGGCGGGCTGCGAGGAATGGGCGCGTCGGCATGAGGCCAGGTTGCGGGCCGAGACTGCCGCGATTGCACTGAAGAAGTAGGGAAGTCGGTAGCAATGTGTGCTGCCCCGCCAAACGTCGTGCTGATAGACGCTGCCTTCCGAGTTCTATCGAACCGACAGCGTGGCGGCGGGCTCTAGCTCCGACCTCCACAGCTTGTCGGGGCAGACTACGTGGATGCTTTTTTCATCGTGCTTTTTCTGACGAAAAAGGACGTTGTCGGCTGTTATACAACAGTGTCGTAAGAGGTAAATTCCTTTCAAATCAGCTATTTCAGGCTGCTACACTCCGCCCGCCAAACACCTGCGCACTGCGGGCCAAACATCCAAAGGGAGTGGTGATGCGCACTTCAAAGCTCAATGCAGGACTTTTTTTCGCCGCTTTGATGGTGGCATCAACCGGCTGTATGGCGGGCAATGTCACTGGTACCATCAACTCAAGCCTGACTCTTGTAAGTGGCTGCCAGGTTAACGGATCAAGTGCAAGCACCGGCGTTGACTTCGGGACGCTAAATTTTGGAACCCAATCAAATCTGTTCACGACGTCAACCGGCCAAGTGTTGAGTTCTGGTGGCGGTTCTATGTTGATCCAGTGTTCAAAAGGAGCCATCCCGGTCGTAAAGATTGGCGGAGGCGCTAACGACGGGCAGTCATCTGGCGGAACTCGCGCAATGAAAGGCCCGGGCGGAAACTACGTACCTTATGATCTCTATTGGGATGCCGGAGGCACTGCGCTGTTGGCTGTCGGCGCAACGATTACCTTGTCCATCAGTACGGGCGCCGCCCGAACTGTCAACGTCTACGGTCGTGCAGTTGGCAAGGCAGGGCTTCCTGCTGGCACCTATATCGATACCGTTGCAATCGAACTGTCTTTCTGATGGTGTGGGGCAGGTGAAGTCGGCCCTGACCTGCAGGCGCTTATCCGCGGCACTCGGCCAGGTCGTGAGGAGAGGGGACCGAGGTAAGCTCGGCACTGCAGTCGAGCGACAATTCGGACTGCAAATTATTCCTCGATCTATTCCGGCCGGGACTGCCGAGCTTGGCTCGGCACTTCTCCCGAAGCTCCGGATTACTGCGCTTTGGCCGGCTGATTCCTGAGCTTGTCCAGATAGTCAGCCCATTCCTGCATCATCTTCTTCCGCTCAGGCAGGTGCGAGGTCCGGTTGTAGGACCGGCCGTTAGGGTCGCGGACTTCGTGCGCCAGCTGGTGTTCGATGATGTCGGGCCGGAAGCCCAGCACTTCGTCCAGGATCGTGCGGGCGGTGGCGCGGAAGCCATGACCAGTGACGGTGCCAGTCTGGTAGCCCATCCGGCGCAGTGCTGCAGTGACGGCATTCTCTGACATCGGTCTGTCGCGCGATCGGGCAGATGGGAACACGTAGCGCGCCCGGCCGGTAAGCGGCTTAATCTCCTCCAACACCGGCAGCGCCTGTTCTGACAGCGGGACCATGTGAGCCCGCCGCATCTTCATGCGCGCGGCCGGGATGGTCCAGGTCTTGGCGTCCAAATCAAACTCGGCCCATTCGGCCTGCCGCAGCTCCCCGGGGCGCAAGAAGACCATCGGCGCCATCTGCAGCGCACACCTGACAACCATCGTGCCGCTGTAGCCATGCATCGTTCTGAGCAATGGCCCCAGCTCGGCGGGGTCAGTAACCGCAGCGTAGGTATTGTCCGGCGGCGACGCGAGGGCGCCGCGCAGGTCGGCCACCGGGTTTCGTTTGGCCCTGCCGGTGGCAATAGCGTAGCGCATGATTTGGCCACAGTTCTGCATGATTCGGTGGGCGGACTCGATCGCGCCGCGGCCCTCGACTCGCCGCGCCACGGCCAGAAAGTCGGTGGCCTCCAGTTCTGCCGCCGGCCTGCTGCCGATCCACGGGAATACGTCGTTGTCGAGCCAGGCCGCGACCTTGACCCGGTAGCTGTCCACCCAGTCCCGTTTGGTCAGCCATTCCCGGGCGACCACTTCGAAGGTATTGGCGCCCAGCTCGGCGCGGGCCGCCGCCGCTGCCTTCTTGTGCTCGCCGGGGTCGACACCTCTGGCCAGCAATTGGCGGGCGTCCTCGCGGCGCTGGCGGGCGAGGGCAAGCGAAACGTCCGGGTAGACGCCAAGCGCCAGCCGCTTCTCCTTGCCGTCGAATCGGCACTTCAGGCGCCACCACCGGCCGTCCTTTGGGGAGATCTCCATGTAAAGGCCGCCACCGTCGAACAGCTTCTGTGTGCGGCTGGTTGGCTTGGCCTTCCGGATGGCCACATCGGTCAGTGGGGGCATGTGATTCGTCACTGGGGGCAGATGCCCCAAAATATGCCCCCACCGTCTCATGGTCTGCAACGCAACGGGACGGACTGCGACGGAAACAAAAAAGGCCGGAAACCCGTGCTGCTATTGGGTTTCCGGCCTGATCGGGACCTTGACGGTCCATCTAATGGTGGAGGTGGGCGGAATTGAACCGCCGTCCGAAGGCACTCCATCCCCGGCACTACATGCTTAGCTCACCGTTGGGTCTCGTCCTGTGGCAGCACGGTGTGCAAAGCGCACCCCAGGACCAGCCTGTTTTGGTTAAGCCGTGACTGACAGGCAGCCGTCACAGCCGGTTCCGTGATAATGACCCTACATCCACGAGCACGGGCACAAGTGGGTTCGGGGCTTACGCCTTAAGCGGCGAGAGCGTAGTTGTCGTCGTTGGCAACTAGAGTTTTGCAGCTGGATTTACGAGGAAAGCTACCCCCTCGGCATGCGCCAAGCGACTTCACAACCCCCGTCGAAACCAGTGCACCCCCGGTTAAGCGTTGATTTGTAACGACTTTTGGGTGAAACGTGACGAAAAGCTGCCAAAAGTCTCGCTGACAGCGTGAATGCTACAGCCAAAGAGCTGAACAGTCACGCATGCGTGGAGCGCTCGGTGATCAGAAGGCAGAGACGACCATCATTGTGCCTTTCCATTCCGCCAGCCCGTATAGACGTAACAGTGCAGTGGCCAAAAGGGGGAAGGCTCGCGTTGGAGCCGCCAGCGCGCTATGCCGATTGCCCACGGTTGTTGGCCGGGTCTGCCGGGGTGGCTCTTACGGCCCCCATTTATAGTTATGACTTGTTAACATATGTGACGGAAGCGTGAGTTCGCAGGCTGATGCGGGCTTTTATTTGATTAGGACGATTCATATCCGCAACTTCGCATGGAGTGCGGAAACAGGGGGATAAACATGAAAACCACCATCCATCGGCCTGCCGTTCTGGCAGCCGGTTTCATCGCGCTCGTGTCGGCGACGGCGAGCTTTCCAAGCCAGGCGTTCCTGGGTATGTCATCGGATAAGTGCAAGGCGCCGCAGGGCAGTCTGCGCATCGTCGAGCCGGATGACGGCATGGGAATCTGGGCGACCTACGGCCTGCCCGCACCTACCCGCATGCTGCGGGTGCTGGTCAACGATTCCAAGTGCTTTACCGTGCTTGATCGCGGCGCCGGGTTTACCGCAGCGCAGGCTGAGCGCGAGCTGGCCATGGGCGGGCATTTGCAGGAAGGTCAGAATATCGGCGGTGGGCAGATGCGTGGCGCGGACTTCGTGCTGGTACCGGATATCGTGTCGCAGAATCCCAATGCTGGTGGCATGAGCATCGGCGCGGGCGCATCCAATGGCGGTAGCAAGCGGGGCTTGATGGGGGCGATGATGAACGTTGCCACCTTGGGCGTGGCAGGCAAGCTGTCGACGAAAAGACAGACCGCCGAAGTGGTGCTGACCCTGGTTGATGTACGCACGTCCGAGCAGCTCGTCAGTGTGACCGGCGAAGCCAAAATCACCGACAAGGCGTGGGCGGCAGCCGTGTCTGCCTCGAACCTGCAGGGCAGTGCGGGGGTAAATGCTGGCAGCTGGGACAACACCGAGATTGGCAAGGTCATCAAGGAGGCCTACGAAGAGGCCTATGAGCGGATGGTTGAGGAGGTCAGCAAAAAGCGCGGCGTTTTGGCCAATCGCAATGTGCCGCAGGCAACCCGTGGAGTGGCGCCGGTAGCGCCACCGGATGCCTACCAGACGCTGGCTGCATCGCAAGCCAGGCTGGCCAATGTCGCTGCAGCAAGGTTGCAAGGAGGGCCTGCCATGCCGGGGCAGATGACGCAGCATGGCGTGGATCACGTGGTTGGCGGCAATGTCGCGTCGGCCGCAATGGGCGCGATGACTGAATCTGGCGGCATGGCTGGCGCTGCGGGTCAGGTGTTGCAGCAGGTTGCAGGCCAAGGCGAGGGTGCCGGTGTGGCGCAGGCTGCGATGGGAGCTGTGGCGCAGCAAGGTGGCATGTTGGGTGCTGCCGGCCAAGTGGTGCAGCAGGTTGCAGGTCAGGGCGTCGGCGCAGGTGTGGCGCAGGCTGCCATGGGCCTGGCAGCCCAGCAAGGCGGCATGATGAGTGCAGCGGGGCAGGTGGCACAGCAGGTTGCAGGTCAGGGCATCGGCGCAGGCGTGGCGCAGGCTGCGATGGGCTTGGCTGCCCAGCAGGGCGGCATGGTCGGTGCAGCGGGGCAGGTGGCGCAGCAGGTTGTAAGCCAGAATGTAGTCGCCGGTGGCCAGATGGCCGCAGCTGCAGAGACCATGATGTTGCATCGCATGGCGCGATTGCTGGCCCAGCCGGATAGCCAGGCGACTGTGGTGGCTGAACTCAAGCCGGGCATGCTCGCTTATCCCACGGGCGGGCGAAATGGCGGAATGGTTGAAGTCGATGATGAAATGGGTAACCGTGGTTGGCTGCCGTCGGTGGTCCTTGGTGTCAAACAGTAAAAGCTGACCAAGCGCTTCCAGAACATCTCCGTTTGGTACTACAGAACGGAAAGGCCCGCCGAGCGTGAGTGCTTCGCGGGCTTTTTTCGTATTTTGGTCAGGGCTGGGAGTCGGCCTGTCGGCGACAGTGCCACCTCGGTAAGGCGCTGATTCACTGGGCGCGGTGGACGATATTTTGACCCAGGCCTCGCTGGCATCACGAATGCTGCAGGGGAAAAGCCTGAAAAGTCACCCGTGTGAATTGGGGTTGTGGCGGGCCTTTAGCAAAAGGCCGGTGCCGCTTACCAGACAGGCGACGATGGTCGCGATGGATAGCGGCAGGCCGAACTGCTGGTTTCCTACGGCGGCAAAGCCGGCATGGAGCAGGGCGGTGAGAACACCAATGCCGCCGCAGAGCAGGGCATAGCGTCTTGCTTGTGGCGTGCCAAGAATCACTTGCCGATAGCCGTGGAGCAGCAAGCCAACTGCCAGCGCGTTGAAGAGCAGGAAACCTTGAATGCCGCCGGGTACATGGAACATGTCCCATTCGTGCCAGTAGGCAGCATCTATCTGGTGAACGATCAGCGACAGAAGTGTTGCGGTGTACCAGCGATCCATAATCAAAGGGCTCCTTGTTGGAGCATCAGTCTAGTCAACTATCTTCGCAACTACTTGTAGGTGCGGCAGTGCATCAGCTTGCAGAGATCGAGTGAGGCTTAACGTCGCGCCGACTTTTCTGCGACGTTTGTCACTGGACCATCGCTACCATCAAGTTCGTGACGGTGAGGGTGGTCATGCAGCAGCGCGGTTCGCGCAGCCTGCGATTGTTGGCGGGTGAAGTTGCGGCTGGGTTTCGGCGGCGCGCGCTGGCACCGGTCGTGTTCTATCTGATGCTGGCGGTTGTGGCGTTGATCACGGCGCGGCTTGGACGCAGCCATTGGCCGCAGCTCGCGCCGTTGGTGCTGCTGCTTTGTGGCGGGTTGCTGGGCTGGGTGCGGCAGGTGCGCCGGCGCTGGCTTGGCGTCTATCTGTTGGCGGCTGTGCTGCTGTTGTTGCTGCAGTCGCCTTGGTCCGGGCTTGCCGCTGCTGGGGTCGAGCGGGTGGCTGTCGTCGCGATGGCCTTGGGCTTGGCTCTGTTGCTGGTCCATACCGCGCGGGTGTTGCGGTTCTCGCGCGCGCTGCAGCTGCAGGTTGATGCTTTGGACGATGCTGCGATTCTTGCCTTGCTGCCGCCGGAGGCTGCCGAGGACGCGCGGCGGTGGCTGGGCGGTGATGACCGCAAAGCTGCTGAGTTGAGCGAAGTGGTCAGCTTGAGCGTGCTGTACGCGGCCTTGCAGGCGCCTGGAGCCCAACGACGCGATCTGCGCCGGATACTGATCGGCTAAAGCGTCTTGCGCAGATAGATGCGCTCATGGCCGGGGGGAAAGTCGGGCAGTCGGCCGAAAACCTCGTAGCCATGCCGAAGATAGAACCCTTCAGCCTGCCAGTCGAAGGTATCCAGCACAACGCTGTGCGCGCCTGCAGTCTTGGCCTGTTGTTCGGCTTCCAGCAGCAGCTGGCTGCCCAATCCCTGGCTGCGCAACTCCGGGTCAACCCACAGCACATGGATGGCGAGCCAGCCGGCGCAGATATCGCCGAGCAATCCGCCGCGCAGGGTTCCGTCCTGGTCATGGCTGGCCAACTGCAGTGGCAGCTCATCGAAGCTATTGCCACTGGCCTTGCGATTGAAGGCCAGCAGCTGCGCACAAAGCGCTTGTACATCCTGCGCGCTGGCTGCCTGCACCGCGCGCTGTGCAGACATCAGGCGTTGCGGTTGTGGGCACGCATCGCGCGCTGCTTCTCGCGGTCCCAGTCGCGTTCCTTGGCGGTATCGCGCTTGTCGTGATTCTGCTTGCCCTTGGCCAGCGCGATCTCGATCTTGATCTTGTTCTTGCTCCAGTACATCGCGGTGGGGACCAGCGTGTAGCCTTCGCGCTCGACCCGGCCGATCAGTTTGTCGATCTCGCGACGGTGCAGCAGCAGCTTGCGCTGGCGGCGGTCTTCCGGAACGGTATGGGTGGAAGCCTGGATCAACGGAGTGATCTGCGCCCCGATCAGGAATATCTCGCCATCGCGCACATAGGCGTAGGCGTCGGTCATGTTGCCGCGGCCAGCACGGATCGCCTTGACCTCCCAGCCCTGCAGCACCAAGCCGGCTTCGACCCGCTCTTCCAGATGGTATTCGTGGCGCGCGCGCTTGTTCAACGAGATGGTTTTGTCGGCCGTCCCGCTCTTTGCTTTATCCTTGCTTTGTTTCTTGCTCATTTCCGTATTGTCTCCGATTCGGGGGCTCCCCGAACACTTTCTGTATCTGTATCGCCATGACTACCATTCGTCGCAGCGCGCTGGTCGAACACTCCGCCGAGCGCATGTTCAATCTGGTCAACGATGTCGCCGCCTATCCTGGCCGGTTCCGCTGGTGTGACAAAGCGGAAATCCTGGAGCAGGGCGAGGAGCGGCTGGTTGCCCGGCTCGACCTGGGGCTGGGTTCGTTCCGGACCTGGTTCATGACCGAAAACACCTTGCAGCGCCCGCACAGCATCGATATGAAGCTGCGCGAAGGCCCGTTCAAGCGCCTGCACGGCCGCTGGGAGTTCCATTCGCTGTCCGAAAGTGCCTGCAAGGTCACCTTGGAGCTGGAGTTCGAGCCGACCTCGCGGCTGTTGGGGCCGGCCTTGGCGCTGGGCTTCCAGGGCTTGGCCGATCGCATGGTCAACGATTTCGTGCGTGTGGCCGATCAGGAAGCCTAAGTGATGCGGGTAGAGGTGGTACTGGCCTGGCCGGACCGTTACCAGCAGCGGCAGCTGGAGCTGCCTGAGGGCTGCACGGTCGCCGATGCGGTGGCCGAGGCGGCGCTGGAGGGCGCTGCTGAGGTGGTGGCGATGGCGGTGCACGGTGTGCTGGCGCGTCCGCAGCAGCTGCTGCAGGACGGTGACCGGGTGGAACTGCTGCGCCCGTTGCTGGCCGACCCCAAAGAAAATCGCCGCCGGCGAGCGCGCGGCGGCGATTGATCTTGCGACGGGTGCGCTGGATCAGCGGCCCTTTTTCTTGTCCTTGGCCAGGTTGCGGCCGAACTGGCGCACGCTATTGCGTGCCAAGTCGCCGTCCTGTACCGGGAAATAGTCGCCTTCCCAGCGGGTGACCTGGTCGTTCTCGAAGAACACGACGAAGTTTTTCACCTCGGTCTTGCCCAGGCGGTTCACGCGCTGGCTGGCGGTGTAGTCCCAGCGCTGGGCGTGGAACGGGTCAGCGATGGACGGCGTGCCGAGCAGCGCATTGACCTGCTGCTTGCTTTGGCCGACCTGCAACTGCGCCACGGACTGTTCACGGATCAGGTTGCCCTGATAGATGGGCTGCTTGTAGATGATGCCGCAGCCAGTAGTGGACAGGGCGACAACGGCGATCAACAGGAGGTTGCGCATTAGGTAGGGCAGTTGAGGAAATCAGGTCGATGATACACTCCCCGGCACCCAGCGCGATCTGACCGGAGATAACTGGCGTTAAACCGCCAATGAACACGATGGCTATGGAATCCAATGACCTGCGCAAAGTCGGCCTGAAGGTTACGCATCCGCGGATGCGCATCCTTGCCCTGCTTGAACAGAACACCCCCCAGCACCACCACCTCACCGCCGAAGACATCTACCGCCAGCTGCTTGATTGCGGTGATGAGATCGGGCTGGCCACGGTTTACCGTGTGCTGACCCAGTTCGAGGCGGCTGGGTTGGTCCTCAAGCACAATTTTGAAGGCGGCCAGGCTGTTTATGAGCTGGACCGAGGTGGCCACCACGACCATATGGTGGACGTTGACTCGGGCAAGATCATCGAGTTCGAAAGCCCGGAAATCGAGGAGCTGCAGCGGAAGATCGCGGCAGAGCACGGTTTCGAGCTGGAAGAGCACTCGTTGGTGTTGTACGTGCGCAAAAAACGTAAGTAAGGCGTTGGCGGCGCGGCCTTCGGGCTGTTGCTGCTGAATTGAAAACACCGGCCAATGGCCGGTGTTTTTGTTTGTGTTCGACCCTTTGCCGAAGGCAAGGGGGTTTGGATGTAGTGCCGAGCCATGCTCGGCAGGGGCTCTCCCAGGGCACTGTCAGGGCCCACTGTAGTGCTGAGCCATGCTCGGCAAGGGCGTCACTGATAAAGCGTCAGGGGGGCTTTAGGATCTGAGCTTTAGGAGCCAAGAGCTGCCCTCACCCCAACCCCTCTCCCGCAGGCGGGAGAGGGGCTTTAGAGCCACAGCTACGGCACAAAGCAAAAGCCAAAGCCCCCCGCTATCAGGCTTCCGTCAGCAACTTCCGCGCCGCGGCCCGCGCTTCCTTGCTCACCTCGGCACCGCCCAGCATCCGCGCAAGCTCTTCTTCACGGCCCTTGGCATCCAGCAGCTCAACCGCGCTCTGGGTCATGCCTTCCACCGGTGCCTTGCTTACCCGGTAATGGCTGTGGCCCTTGGAGGCGACCTGCGGCAGATGGGTCACGCACAGGACCTGACGGCGTTCGCCCAGGGCGCGCAGCTTCTTGCCGACGATATCGGCAATTGCCCCGCCAATGCCCGAATCCACTTCGTCGAAGACCATGGTCGGTACGGCATCCAGGCCCAGTGCGGCGACTTCGATGGCCAAGGAGATGCGCGACAGCTCGCCGCCCGAGGCGACCTTGCGCAGGGCGCGGGCCGGCTGGCCGGCGTTGGCGGCGACCAGGAATTCGACCCGCTCCGCGCCATTCGGGTCCGGGCGCAGCTGCGCTTGCGGTTCCAATTCGATCCGGAACTGACCGCCGCCCATACCCAGCTCGCCGATCAGCAGGGTGGTGGTGTCGGACAGGGAGGCGGCGGCCGCTTGGCGGCTGCTGGAAAGGGTTGCTGCCGCGGCTTGCCAGCGGGCGGCGGCCTTGTCGATCTCGCCGGCCAGCTTGGCCAGGCGTTCGTCGGCGCCGTGTAGCTGCTCCAGCTCGGCTTCGAGGCGGTCGCGGGTGGCGGCCAGCTCTTCCATTGGCACGCGGTGCTTGCGGGCCAGGTCGTGCAGGCGGCTTAGTCGACGCTCGATGTCTTCGAAGGCTTCCGGGTCGCTGTCCAGGTCGTCCTGGACCCGGTCCAGTTGGGCTAGCGCTTCGTGCAGCTGGATACCCGCCGCGTCCAGCATGGCGTCGACCTCGCCGAGGCGGGCGTCGTGCTGGCTGACCCGGCCCAGCTCATTTCGCACCTGCTGCAGCAACGAGAGCAGGGAAGGGCCGTCCTCATCACCATTGAGCAAGCCGCCAGCGCGCTGGCAGGCTTCGATCAGGGCGGTGGAATGGGCCTGGCGGCGGTGGTTGGCGCCGAGCGCGACGATTGCCGCAGGCTCCAGGTCTTCGCGTTGCAGCTCGCCGAGCTGGTGCTCAAGAAAGCCGATCCGGTCGGAGACGTCGCCTTGCTGGGACAGCGCATCGCGCTCGTCCAGCAGCCCCTGCCATTGCGCCGCAGCGCTGCGCACAGCACTGCGCTCAGCTTCATTGCGGGCAAACGCGTCGAGCAGGGCCAGCTGGCTGGGCCGCGACAACAGCGCCTGCTGGTCGTGCTGGCCGTGGATCTCGACCAGAAAGCCGGCCAATTCCGACAGCTGCGACACCGGAACCGGGCGGCCATTGATGAAGGCGCGCGAGCCGCCGTCGGCGCGGATCACGCGCCGCAGCTGGCATTGTTCCTCGTCGTCCAGCTCGTTGTCGCGCAGCCAGCTGCGCGCCGGGGCGTCGTCGTCCAGGCTGAATTCGGCCGACAGCTCGGCGCGGCTGGCGCCATGGCGGACCACGCCGGAGTCGGCGCGCAGGCCGGACAGGAAGCCTAAAGCGTCCACCATCAATGACTTGCCGGCGCCGGTCTCACCGGAAACGACAGTCATGCCTGGGCCGAACTCCAGTTCGGTGGCGCGGACAACGGCAAAATCCTTGATCGATAGATGTCTGAGCATGGCTGGCAGGTCTAGGGGCCGCGCAAAGCTAGCATGCGGGCCGGGCAGGTCAATGTAGGACAGGCGATGGCCGGCCCAGATTAGGAACAATGCGTCTCATGGAGTGAGCCGGAGCCTTGAAACTTTCGGTACAGCCCACATACGGGTCGGGGTAGGCGGCAGAACATCCGCCAAGGAACCGAAAATGAACCAAGAGCACACTGAATTCGACCCCGAGAACGCCGCCATGGGCGGTGACGACGCGCACCACGACCAGATCGAGGCGCTGCGCGCCGAGCTGGAGCAGGTCAAGGCCGAATCGCTGCGCGAACGCGCCGATCTGGAAAACCAGCGCAAGCGTGTGGCCCGCGACATCGACCAGGCCCGCAAGTTCGCCAACGAGAAGCTGCTTGGCGACCTGCTGCCGGTGTTCGACAGCCTCGATGCAGGCTTGGCTGCCGCTGGCAGCGAGCCCAATCCACTGCGCGAAGGTATGGAGCTGACCTACAAGCAGCTGCTCAAAGTAGCCGCTGACAACGGTCTGGTCCTGCTGGACCCGGCCGGCCAGGCCTTCAATCCGGAGCATCACCAGGCCATCAGCCAGGTGCCGGCACCGGCAGGCGTGGCTCCGGGCGCGGTAGTGACCGTGTTCCAGAAGGGCTACCTGCTCAACGAGCGCCTGCTGCGGCCGGCGCTGGTTGTGGTGGCCCAGGCCGACTGATCGGCCGCGCTGGCTGGCCGCTGCCTAAATCAGGCGCGGCTGCCGGCAAACAGTGTTCCGGGGATGACTTGAATGTCATCAGGTCCTTCCCCATATCCCATTCATCCCCGGCGGCTGCCGGCAAACGAATACTCAGGAGTCCCCCATGGGCAAGATCATTGGTATCGACCTCGGCACCACCAACTCGTGCGTGGCGATCATGGACGGCGGCAAGGCCCGCGTCATTGAAAACTCGGAAGGCGATCGCACCACGCCCTCCATCGTCGCCTACACCAAGGACGGCGAAGTACTGGTGGGTGCCTCGGCCAAGCGTCAGGCCGTCACCAACCCGAAGAACACCTTCTATGCGGTGAAGCGCCTTATTGGCCGCAAGTTCACCGACGCCGAAGTGCAGAAGGACATCGCCCACGTGCCGTACGGCATCCTGGCGCATGACAACGGCGACGCATGGGTACAGACCAGCGATGCCAAGAAGATGGCACCGCAGGAAATCTCTGCCCGCGTGCTGGAGAAGATGAAGAAGACCGCCGAAGACTTCCTCGGTGAAAAGGTCACCGAAGCGGTCATCACCGTGCCGGCTTACTTCAACGACAGCCAGCGCCAGGCCACCAAGGACGCAGGCCGCATCGCCGGTCTGGATGTCAAGCGCATCATCAACGAGCCGACCGCGGCTGCCCTGGCCTATGGCCTGGACAAGGGTGACAACAAGGATCGCAAGATCGTTGTGTACGATCTGGGCGGCGGCACCTTCGACGTGTCGATCATCGAGATCGCCAACGTCGACGGCGAGAAGCAGTTCGAAGTGCTGGCCACCAACGGTGACACCTTCCTGGGCGGCGAAGACTTCGACAACCGCGTCATCGAGTACCTGGTCGAAGAGTTCCAGAAGGACCAGGGCATCGACCTGCGCAAGGATCCGTTGGCCCTGCAGCGCCTGAAGGACGCCGCCGAGCGCGCCAAGATCGAGCTGTCGTCCGCGCAGCAGACCGAAGTCAACCTGCCGTACGTCACTGCGGACGCTTCCGGTCCGAAGCACCTGAACATCAAGCTGACCCGCGCCAAGCTGGAAAGCCTGGTCGAAGAGCTGATCAAGAAGTCGATCGAGCCGTGCCGCGTTGCGTTGAATGACGCCGGGCTGCGTTCGAGCGACATCAGCGAAGTGATCCTGGTCGGTGGTCAGACCCGCATGCCGAAGGTGCAGCAGGCTGTTACCGAGTTCTTCGGCAAGGAACCGCGCAAGGACGTCAACCCGGACGAAGCTGTGGCACTGGGTGCTGCGATCCAGGGCGGCGTGCTGGGCGGCGACGTCAAGGACGTGCTGCTGCTGGACGTGACCCCGCTGTCGCTGGGTATCGAGACCATGGGTGGCGTGTTCACCAAGATCATCGAGAAGAACACCACCATCCCGACCAAGGCCTCGCAGACCTTCTCGACCGCCGAGGACAACCAGTCGGCCGTGACCGTGCACGTGTTGCAGGGTGAGCGCGAGCAGGCCCGTTACAACAAGTCGCTGGCCAAGTTCGACCTGTCCGGCATCGAGCCGGCACCGCGCGGCATGCCGCAGGTCGAGGTGTCCTTCGACATCGACGCCAACGGCATCCTGCACGTGTCGGCCAAGGACAAGAAGACCAACAAGGAACAGAAGGTCGAGATCAAGGCCGGTTCGGGTCTGTCCGAGGACGAGATCGCACGCATGGTCGCCGACGCGGAAGCCAACCGCGAAGAAGACAAGAAGTTCCAGGAGCTGGTGCAGACCCGCAACCAGGCTGATGGTCTGATCCACGCCACCCGCAGCGCCATCACCGAGCATGGCAGCAAGGTTGGCGGCGACGTGATCGGCAAGGTTGAAGCCGCACTGGCCGATCTGGAAACCGCAATGAAGGGCGACGACAAGGCGCAGATCGAAGCCAAGTCGAAGTCGCTGGAAGAAGCCGGTCAGGCGCTGTTTGCCGCTGCTTCCGCTGGTGAGCAGGGCGGTCCGGCTCCGGGCGACGACGCTGGTGCCCAGTCCAATGACGACGTAGTGGACGCCGAGTTCACCGAAGTCAAGGACGACAAGAAGTAAGCAAGGCCGGCGTTGTACCTGGGGATTCGGGATCCGGAACTACTGTTCCGGCTTCCGGATCCCCTTCCGGTATCTGCAATACCAAGCTTCCGTCCCTGATTCCCAACCCCGATTACAGAACCTCATGTGCCGATGAAACGCGATTATTACGATGTACTGGGCGTAGCCCGCACCGCCACCGATGAAGAGTTGAAGAAGGCCTATCGCCGTTGCGCGATGAAGCACCACCCGGATCGCAACCCGGGCGATGCTGCCGCTGAAGCTGCCTTCAAGGAGTGCAAGGAGGCGTACGAAACCCTGTCCGACGGCAATAAGCGGCGCATGTACGACGCCCACGGCCACGCTGCGTTTGAACACGGCATGGGCGGTGGTGGCGGTGGTCCGGGTGGTCCGGACATGAATGATATTTTCGGCGACATCTTCGGCAATATTTTTGGCGGAGGTGGCGGCGGTCCGCGTCAGCCGCGTCGCGGTGCCGACATCGGCTACGTGATGGAGTTGGACCTGGAAGAAGCGGTGGCCGGCGTTGAGCGCCGCATCGAGATTCCGACCCTGGCCGAGTGCGGTGATTGCGACGGCAGCGGCTCGGAAGACCGCAAGGTCGAGACCTGTAATGTCTGCGGTGGTCGTGGCCAGGTGCGTGTGCAGCGCGGCATCTTCGCCATGCAGCAGGCCTGCCATAACTGTGATGGTCGCGGTCAGATCATCAGCAAGCCGTGCAAGACCTGCCACGGTAACGGTCGCATCGAAGAAGACAAGGTGTTGTCGGTCAAAGTGCCGGCAGGCGTTGATACCGGTGACCGCATTCGCCTGCAGGGCGAGGGCGAAGCTGGTCCGGCCGGTGCACCGGCGGGCGATCTGTATGTGGAAGTGCGCGTGCGCGAGCATGCGATCTTCACCCGCGACGGCGATGACCTGCACTGCGAAGTGCCGGTGCGTATCTCGCAGGCAGCGCTGGGTGACGCAATCCGTGTCGCCACCCTGGGCGGCGAAGCGGAAATCCGCATCCCGGCCGAGACCCAGACCGGCAAGCTGTTCCGTCTGCGTGGCAAGGGCGTCAAGTCGGTGCGCAGCCGTACCGAAGGTGACCTGTACTGCCGCGTCGTGGTGGAAACCCCGGTCAATCTGACGGCAGAGCAGCGCAAGTTGCTCGAGCAGTTTGAAGCCACCTTCAGCGGCGACGAAGCGCGCAAGCACTCGCCGAAGTCGGCAACCTTCATCGATGGTGTAAAGGGCTTCTGGGAACGCATGAAGTCCTAAAGCGTCACCTGTAGTGGGGGGGGGGGGGGGGCGGGGCGGGGGGGGGGGGGGGGCGGGCGGGCGGGGGAGCGGGGCGGGGCCGGGGGGGGGTGTGGTGAGGGTGTGT
>NZ_JBRRCU010000015.1:0-67681 GCF_056759195.1 Stenotrophomonas sp. STEN083
AGTGCGGCGCCCCAACTCCTACACGTGCTTCTGGGCACCGCGACGTAACGGGCTGCCGCACTCCGCTCTCAACCACAATCTACTCGGCTGGCAGACACAAGCGGCGTAAGCTGCGAAGCTGATGATCCCCCGGATTGCAAAGGCAGTCGCCCCGATCGCCACAGCGACAGCAGCGCACTTTCATTGGCGCCGGATACAGCGGTGGCTTCGCGGCTTACGGCGCTCCTACAACCGCACCTGCAACCACTCAGCCCGGCGTTGCCGCTAGCCGTTGGCTGGCCACTGCGGTGCATCCCAACGAACGATGGCCTCCAAGCCACCTTCGGGGTGATTGCGAAGGGTCAGGCTGGCACCGTCTTTTTCAGCCAGCGCACGAGCGATGGTCAGGCCAAGGCCGGCACCGCCGGTCTCGCGTGAGCGCGAAGTCTCCAAGCGCAGGAACGGCGTGAATACCGCTTCCAGCTCGTCCTCGGCAAGGCCCGGTCCGTTGTCACGCACGACTACCTCAACCGCACCGCCATCGCGGCGTGCGCTCACCTGCGCGGCGTGGCCGTACTTCACCGCGTTGTCGACCAGGTTGGAGAACAAGCGTCGCATCGCCAGCGGACGCAGCATCAGCACCGCCCCACTGCCCTGCTCCAGCATAGCGTCGTGACCAGACTCTGCAGCGTCCTCGACCACGCTTTCCAGCAGCGAGTCCAGATCCAGCGCAGCACGTTGCTCGGCACTTTCGGCACTGCGGGCAAGATCCAATCCCTCGCGGATCAAGGCCTGCATCGCGGCAAGATCGCCAATCAGGCGCTCGCGCAGCTGTTCGTCCTGCACGTTTTCCAACCGCAGCCGTAGCCGTGTCGATGGCGTCTGCAGGTCATGGGTGATTGCCGCCAACATCTGCGTGCGCTCGCTCAAGTGGCGCTGCAGACGCTTCTGCATGGCATTGAAGGCTTCGGCAGCGCGTTGTACTTCCAAGGGTCCACTGACCGGCAATGGTTCACGCTGCAGGTCGTGACCGAGCTCGGTGGCATGGTTTGCCAAGCGCTGCAGCGGCGAGCTGGCGATACGCGCAACCACATAGGCCAGCAGGCTGATCGCCAGTGCCAGCAGCGACAGGAACCACGGGTCAAATGCCGCCCCACTGCGCCTCGCCACCGCCGGGGACTCCAGCGCCAGCCGCAGCGGTGTACCGTCAGTGAGCTTCAATTCCACCAGACGACAGCGCGGCGGGGTGAATGCCGGATCGCGCTCACGCGTGTGCTGCGATCGCTGTCCGCGCCCGGGTGGCGGCAGGAATTCCGGCAACGGCGGCATGCAGGCGCGGAAGCTGCTGGCACGTACCTGTGCGCTGGCGACTGCGCCACCGCGTGCGGACAGCACCGCCATCAAGGCGTCGTCCACATCACCGACGCGGAACTCGCCTTTCACCTCGCGCACGCTGGGTCCGCCTACCGCCAGCAGGCGACTACGCAACTCAGGATTGCCGTCCAACAGATTGACGAAGCCCTGCAGCCGGTCGGCGATACGGGCCAGGTTCTGCCGCTCGAATTCCTGCTGGCGACGGCTCTCGGCCAGCAGCGTCGCCCCTATCGCCGCCACCATCATGCCGACCAACAGGATGACGAACAGCCGCCCGGCCATAGACGACAGGAACAGGCGCAGCCGCTTCATTCCAGGGTCACCGCGCTGGCAAACACATAGCCCTCGTTGCGAACCGTCTTGATCAGGCCATCGGCACCGCCTGCATCGGCAAGCTTCTGCCGCAGGCGGCTGATCTGCAGGTCGATCGCACGGTCCTGCGACTCGTAGTTGCGGCCACTGCTCAGCGACACCAGCTGCTCGCGCGACAACACCTTGTTGGCATGCGCCACCAGCACCCGCAACAGACGGAACTCGGCCCCCGACAACATCACCACACGCTTGGCCGGATCAATCAGATGCCTGTGTTCCAGATCGAATATCCAGCCCGAGAACAACGCCCGGCGCATCGCCAGCGGCTCCATATTGGCCGGCAAGGCCTCGGTCCGGCGCAGCACGTTGCGGATGCGCGCCAGCAGCTCGCGCGGCTCGAATGGTTTGGCCAGGTAGTCGTCGGCGCCCATTTCCAGCCCCAGCACCCGATCAATCGGCTCGCTGCGCGCGGTGAGCATGATCACCGGCGTGGTCGAACGCACGCGCAGCTCGCGGCATAGCGCCAGGCCGTCCTCGCGCGGCAGGTTCAGGTCAAGCACGATCAGGTCGATGTGCTCGCGCGCCAATACCTGACGCATCTGGTTACCATCGGCCGCCGTGCTCACGGCATAGCCGGCCCGGCCCAGTTGCTCGGCCAGCAGGCTGCGGATGTCACTGTCGTCGTCTACCACCAACAAGCGGTGCAAGGTCTGTATGTCCGTCATGGGCCAATGATCCATGCTAGCGGATCGTCGTGCGCGGCCGCAGTGTATCCACAGGTATCAACGCCCGCACTTGATACACGCCGATACATGGCTGGCTGAACCTGATACATGCCGACACACACTGTGCCTTGAGGCTGAACAGGGCGCTGACCACACTGGCATCAACGCCGCACGCTGCGGCCCAGCCTGAGTGCCTGATCACCGTGAAGCTGCTGCCCTCCTCCCGCCGCAACCGCATCCTGCTTGCCGCTGCCATCGTCGCCCTGATCGCTGGCGGCGTGTTCTGGGCCACGCGCAAGCCCGCTGCCCCTTCGATGGCCACCTCGCCGGTCAGCCGTGGCGACCTGGAACAGACCGTCGACGCCACCGGCGTCATCGATGCCTACAAGCTGGTCAGCGTCGGTGCGCAGGCCTCCGGCCAGATCAAGGTGCTGAAGGTGCAGCTGGGTGACGTGGTCAAGCAAAGCGACCTGATCGCCGAGATCGATTCGGTCACCCAGGAAAACAGTCTGAAGAACGCCGAAGCGGCGCTGGAAAACATCCGCGCCCAGCGTGCGGTGCAGACCGCCTCGCTGAAGGAGTCCGAGCTGGCCTTCGCCCGTCAGGAGGAGATGCTGGCCGCCGAAGCCACCTCGCGCGCCGACTACGAGTCGGCCGAGGCCAACCTGGCCAGCACCCGTGCGCAGATCCGGGCGCTCGATGCGCAGATCCGCCAGCGCGAGACCGAACTGGGCACCGCCCAGGCCAACCTCGGCTATACCCGCATCACCGCGCCCATCGACGGCACCGTGGTCGCGGTGGTTGCCGAAGAAGGTCGTACCGTCAACGCCAACCAGTCCGCACCGACCATCGTCAAGCTGGCGCGCCTGGACCTGGTCACCGTGAATGCCGAGATTTCCGAAGCCGACGTGGTCAAGGTCAAGCCCGGCATGCCGGTGTACTTCACCATCCTCGGCAAGCCGGACCACAAGTACCAGGCCACGCTGCGCACGGTGAACCCGGCGCCGGCCTCGATCAGCACCGACAGCACCAGCTCCAGCAGCTCGTCCTCATCCAGCTCCAGCACCGCCGTGTACTACAACGCGCTATTCGACGTTGAGAACCCGGACGGCACGCTGCGTATCGACATGACCGCGCAGGTCTCGGTGATGCTCGCCCAGGCCAAGGATGCGCTGTTGATTCCCACCGTAGCACTCGGCCCCAAGGTGCCTGAAGGTGGCCGCGGCCCCGGCGCGAGTGCCGCCAATGGTGAGCAGCGCGCCGCCCGCAGCAAGCAGGAAGGCCAGCGCCAGCAACGCCGCCAGCCGGATGCCGCCGCACTGGCCAAGAGCAACAGCTACGTGGTGCGCGTCGTCAACAAGGATGGGCAGCCTGAGCCGCGCACGATCAAGGTCGGCCTCAACAACGGCTCCAACGTCGAAGTATTGGAAGGCCTGAAGGAAGGCGAGCTGGTCGTGGTTGGCGAAGTCACCGCTGGCGAGAAGTCGAGCAGCAACCAACGTAGTCCGATGGGCCCGATGATGGGTGGCCCGCGCCGATGAGCCAACCACTGCTGCAACTACGCGATCTGCGTCGCGAGTTCCCAGCCGGCGAGGAAACCATCGCCGTGCTCAAGGACGTCAACCTCGACATCCACGCCGGTGAGATGGTCGCCATCGTTGGCCAGTCCGGTTCGGGCAAGTCGACGCTGATGAACATCCTCGGCTGCCTGGACCGCCCCACCGTTGGTTCCTACAAAGTAGCCGGCCGCGAAACAGGGCGCATGCAACCGGACGAACTGGCCGAGCTGCGCCGCGAACATTTCGGCTTCATCTTCCAGCGCTATCACCTGCTGGGGGATCTGGATGCACGCGGCAACGTCGAGGTACCGGCGATCTATGCCGGTACGCCGGCCGAGGCCCGCCGCAGCCGCGCCGAGGCGCTGCTCGCGCGGCTGGGCCTGAGCGACCGCATGGGCCACAAGCCGGGCCAGCTGTCCGGCGGCCAGCAGCAGCGCGTCTCCATCGCGCGTGCGCTGATGAACGGTGGCGAGGTGATCCTGGCCGACGAGCCTACCGGCGCGCTGGACAGCGCATCGGGCGAGGAAGTGATGAACATCCTTGGCGAACTGCATGCCGAAGGCCAGACCATCATCATCGTCACCCACGACATGCACGTGGCCGAGCACGCACAACGCATCATCGAAATCCACGATGGCGTGATCGTCGCCGACCGTCGCAATGACAAGGTGCCAGCACTGCAGAAGCAACAACGCCCTGCCCCTGTGCGCACCGGCGGCAGTGCTTTCCAGGCCGCGCGTGATCGTTTCGTCGAAGCCTTCCGCATGGCCTTGCTGGCAATGAACGCGCACCGCCTGCGCACCTTCCTGACCATGCTCGGCATCATCATCGGCATCGCCTCGGTGGTGTCGGTGGTGGCGATGGGCAATGGTTCGCAGCAGCAGATCCTGCAGAACATTTCCTCGCTGGGCACCAATACCATCGATGTGTATCCGGGCCGCGGCTTCGGCGACATGCGCTCCGGCCGCGTGCAGACGCTGAGAAGCGGCGATGCCGAGGCGCTGGCCACGCAGAGTTATATCGACAGCGTCACCCCCAGCGTATCCAGCTCGGTGACCGCACGGGTCGGCAACAAGGCTGCCTCGGCGCAGGTCGCCGGCATCGGTGACCAGTACTTCCGGGTCAAGGGCATGACTTTGGTGAGCGGACGCTACTTCGACGAAAGCGAGGTAAAGGGCCTGGCACAGGTGGTGGTGATCGACGAGAACACACGTACCCAGCTGTTCGGCAGTGATGATCCGCTCGGCAAGGTCGTGCTGCTGGGCAATGTGCCGGCACGGGTGATCGGCGTAGCCAAGCGTCAGTCGATGGGCTTTGGTGGCAGCACCAACCTCAGCGTCTGGGTGCCTTACACCACGGTGATGGCGCGGATGCTGGGACAGACCTACCTGAGCGGCATCACCCTGCGGGTCAAGGACGACACACCGATGGATGCGGCGCAATCGGCGATCACCAAGCTGCTGACCCTGCGCCACGGCACCGAGGACTTCTTCCTCAGCAACACCGCCGAGATCCGCGAAACCATCGAGTCCACCACCAAGACCATGACTTTGCTGATCGGCGCGATCGCCGCGATTGCACTGGTGGTCGGCGGCATCGGCGTGATGAACATCATGCTGGTATCGGTGACCGAACGTACCCGCGAAATCGGCGTGCGCATGGCGGTAGGTGCGCGGCAAAGCGATATCCGCCAGCAGTTCCTGATCGAGGCGGTGCTGGTCTGCCTGCTTGGCGGCGTGCTGGGCATCGCGCTGGCGCTGTCGATCGGCTGGGCCTTCCAGACCTTTGGTGCCAGCTTCACCCTGTTGTTCTCCACCGGCTCGATCGTTGCCGCCTTCGCCTGCTCGACCCTGATCGGCGTGGCGTTCGGCTTCCTGCCGGCCCGCAACGCTGCCCAGCTCGACCCGGTCGAGGCCTTGGCCCGCGAATGAAGATGACCATGAAATCACTGCGTCCCCTGCTGCTCTCCGCCGCCCTGACCGCCGCCTTGGTCGGCTGCGCCACCACGCCCAGCGCCGACCCTGCCGCCGACCTGCGCGTGCCCAATGTCTATGGCCGTGGCGACGCTGCCGCCAATGCGCCGGTGCAGGCCATCGAGCACGAAGTGACCGCACCGGTTGCCGATGTGCATGCCGATGCCTGGTGGCAGGGCTTCGCAGACCCGAACCTGGACCAGCTGATCGAGCGCGTATTGGCCAGCAACACCGACATGGCATCGGCCGGTTTGAAGCTGGAGCGCGCCCGCGCCCAAGCTGGATTGGCTACCGCAGATCTATGGCCACAGGCCAATGGCTCGGTGAGCGCCAGTGGCAGCCGCAGCATCGACAGCAGCGATGACTGGTCGCGCAACAATAGCGCCAGCTTGTCGCTGGGCTGGGAGCTGGACCTGTGGGGCAAGCTGCGCGGCCAGCGCGATATCGCCCGCTGGGAAGCGCAGGCCACCGCGCAGGATCTGCAGAGCACGGCGCTGAGCCTGGTCGGCCAGAGCACCGAACTGTACTGGCAGCTGGGTTACCTCAACCAAGCCATCGCCACCGGCCAAGCCAATCTTGAGCGCCTGCAGCGTACTGCTTCATTGGTGCAGACCCAGTTCGATGCTGGCGGTGTCTCTCGACTGGAAGTGCGTCAGGCGCAGCAGAACATAGAGAGCCAGAAGGCTGCGCAATCACAGTTGGAACAGCAACGGGTGGAAACCCGCAATGCGCTGACCGTGCTGCTCGATGGCCAGCCCTGGCCGTTGGCGAACGAGCCACAAAATCTGGATGTCGCGCAGAGCCCGGCCTTGGTCGAAGGCATGCCGGCCGAATTGCTGGCACGCCGGCCGGACCTGCGCGCTGCCGAGCTGCGCCTGCGGCAATCGCTGAAGAGCATCAAGGTGACGGCTACCAGCTATTACCCCAGCTTGAGCCTGAGTGGCTCGGTAGGCAGTTCTGCCACTTCGCTGGGTGATGTGCTGACCAATCCGGTGGCGACCTTGGGCGCGGGCTTGAGTCTGCCGTTCCTGAAATTCCGGCAGATGCAGTTGGATATCAAGTCGGCTGATCTTTCCTACCAGATCGCAGCCAATGATTTCCGCCGGACGTTGTATACCGCGCTATCGGAAGTGGACAACGCATTGTCCGCGCGCACGCGTTTGGCTGAGCAGGTGGCTGCAGCGCACGCTTCATATGACGAAGCGGTGGAGATCGCGCGTTTGTATGAGGTGCGCTATCGCGCCGGTGCCACCGACCTGCGCACCTGGCTTGAAGCGGAGCAGACCCGTCGTAACGCCGAGTTGTCGCTGGCGCAGACCAAGCGCAGCCAGCTGGTGAATGATGTGACGCTGTACAAGGCGCTGGGTGGTGGGGCGGTGGTGACGAGCAAGTAAACCTGCTTAAGCCCCTCTCCCGCATGCGGGAGAGGGGTTGGGGTGAGGGGAAGCTCCTGGCGAGGAAATGTTGATCAGAGCGCACTTCTGCTTTTCGCACTACCCACCTTCGCAGGACAGGCTCTTGAGACACCTCTTCCCGCAAGCGGTAGAAGAAACTGCTTCGAGCAAAGTCAAAATCCCCCTCATCCGCCCTTCGGGCACCTTCTCCCGCTCGCGGGAGAAGGAACTTCGTCCAGCTTTGCCGCAATCTGCAATACCCCGCGTTCCCTAGCGCTCCGGCGGCGCAACCCCATGCCGCTGCAACACCTCCCGCACCTTATCCAGTGGAATAGCCTCCACGGTCTGTCCATTGCCACTCACCGTGGTCGCCATGAACAAGGCGTTGTAAACCGACTCTTCCACCGCATCGACGCTGGCCTGGAACACCGCGCTCATCTGCTCGTTGGCCAACTCGGTGGTCTGCAGCTGTGCCGCATCAAACCCGCGCCGCACCGACTCCGCGGTCGAAAACGCCAGCACATAATCGCCACTGCCGTTGGATGCTGAACTACCTGTCCGCCCCAGACCCATCATCCCGCGTGAGGCCAAGCGTCGCAGATTGCGGTCCGACAAGGGTGCGTCGGTGGCAACAATGATGATCACCGAGCCATCGCCGCGATCATCGGCAAGCCCGCGCACATTGCCCTGCGCGGCCACCGCATTCTGGAACGCATAACGGTCCAGCTCGCGCCCAACCGGTGCGCCTTCCACCTGCAATACGCCACCGAAATTGGCCTGTACCAGCACACCCACGGTCCAGCCGCCCAGGCTCTCCGGCAGCTTGCGCGATGAGGTACCAATACCGCCCTTCCAACCGAATGCCACCGTGCCAGTGCCGGCGCCGACACTGCCTTCCTGCACCGGTCCGCTCTTGGCGGTTTCCAATGCCCGACGCACTGCATCAGCGGTGACCGGCCGGGCGCGGATGTCATTGAGGCCACCGTCATTGGTCTCGCCCACGACCACATTGAGCGAGCGCACCTGCTGCATGTCCGGCTGCGCCAGCATCCAATCGGCCATCGCGTCAGCCGCCTTCCACACGCACAGCGTGCAGGTCAGCAGGATCGGGGTTTCCAGTTCGCCCAACTCATTGACCTGGGTGCTGCCGATGAATTTGCCGAAGCCATTGCCCACGTGAAGTGCAGCGGGCACGCGCGAACGATAGACATTGCCCGGGTGCGGCAGGATCGCGGTAACGCCGGTGCGCACCGTGTTGCCGGTACTCAGCGTCACCTGGCCAACGCGAACGCCGGCCACGTCGGTAATCGCGTTGTTGCTGCCGGGACTGAAGATGCCGGGCGCAACGCCCAGGTCGCGTGCGCGTACGCGCGGTGCGTCCTGGGCGGCGGCGCTCAGGACGTAAAGCCCCGCCAGCGCCACAGTCAATCGGAGGAAAAGACGATGCGGCGTGCGGGGCATGGTATTCCTTACAGGCGTTGGCGGACTGCCTCGAACAATGCCACACCCGTCGCCACGGATACATTGAGGCTCTCAACGTCGCCCGGCATCGGGATGCGCACCAGCTGGTCGCAGGTTTCGCGGGTCAGGCGGCGCATGCCGTCGGCTTCGCCGCCCATCACCAGCGCCACGTTGCCGCGCAGGTCGAGCTTGTGGATGGTGGTGTCCGATTCACCGGCCAGGCCGTACACCCACACGCCCAGCTTCTGCATGTCCTTGATGCAGCGGACCAGATTGGTCACCGACACCACCGGGATGCTGTCAGCGGCGCCAGCACTGACCTTGCGCACGGTCGCATTGACCGGGGCGCTCTTGTCTTTGGGGATGACTACAGCGGTGACGCCAGCGGCAGCCGCGCTGCGCAGGCAGGCGCCGAGGTTGTGCGGGTCCTGCACTTCGTCCAGCACCAGCACCAGCGCCTTGCCTTCGGCTGCTTCGATCAGGCCTTTCAGCTCATTCTCGTCCCACAGCTTGGGTGCGGCATAGCGCGCGACCACGCCCTGGTGGCGGACCTGGCCGGCCACGCCGCCCAGCGCCTGAGCGTTGACCTTGCGTACGTCGATGCCCTTGCGCAGGGCTTCTTCCTCGATTTCAACCAGGCGAGGGTTCTTGGCGCCGGCCTCGATCAGGACCTCGCGGACGTTCTCGGGGTCTTTCTCGATCGACGAAGCAACGGCATTGACGCCGACGATCCACTGGTTCTGCTTGCTCATGGGCGTCACATGGGGACTTCTGGGGGTGGCAATGGTAGGCCGATTCGGCCCGGCCCGCAGCTGCCACCGGCCTGCGGGGTGCGGGAAAGGCGACCTTCGCTACTGCGAGGGCCGCTTCCGGCATCAATACTTCTGCTTGCTGCGCTTGGCCGGCTTGCCCCGTTCGGGCAGCGGCGCCGGTGCCGGCGGGTCGACCTTGCCGTCCTTGTCCTCGACCAGCCGGAAGTCGATCTTGCGCTCCTCCATGCTGGCCTTGAGCACCAGGATGCGGACCCGGTCACCGAGCCGGAACTCGTTGCCGCGACGGTCGCCGCTGAGCGTCTTGCGGATCGGATCGAACTGATAATAGTCGTGCGGTAGCTGGGTCACGTGGACCAAGCCATTGACCTTGGACTCGTACAGCTCGACGAACAGGCCGAAGCTGGTCACGCCGCTGATCACGCCATCGAACTGGCTGCCAACGTGCTTTTCCATCCATGCCGCGCGGAAACGCTCGTCGACCTCGCGTTCGGCCTCATCGGCACGGCGCTCACGCTCGGAGCACTGCAGCGACAACGCAGCCATCTCACGCGGGGTATAGGTGTACTTGTCGAGCGGGCCGCCGGTCAGCGCGTACTTGATCGCGCGGTGCACCAGCAGATCGGGGTAACGACGGATCGGCGATGTGAAGTGCGCGTAGGCCTCCAGCGCCAGACCGAAGTGACCGTTGTTGTCCGGCGAATACACCGCCAGCGACTGGCTGCGCAGCAGCACCGACTCCAGCAACGCCGCATCCGGGCGCTCGCGCACCTTCTTCAGCAGCTTGGTGTAATCACCCGGCTGCACCTTGCTCCACGGCGGCAGACTCAGCTTGAATTCCTTGAGGAACTCCAGCAGGTCGGCAAACTTGGACTCCGGCGGCCGCTCGTGCACGCGGAACGGCGCCGGCACATGCTTGGACAGCAGGTAGCGCGCGGCCTCCACGTTGGCGGCGATCATGCATTCCTCGATAAGCTTGTGGGCGTCGTTGCGCACCATCATGCCGGCCTGGGTGACCTCGCCGCGGTTGTCCAGCACGAAGCGCACTTCCGAGGATTCAAACTCGATGGCGCCACGGCGCTCGCGCGCCTTGGACAGGATGCGATAGAGCTGGTGCAGGTTCTGGATCTGCGGCAGCAACGGGCCGATGAAGGCCTTGGTGTCCGCGTCGTCCTCGCCCACCGCCGCCCACACCTGGGTATAGGTCAGGCGTGCGTGTGAATTCATCACCGCTTCGTAGAACTTCGACTCGCTGACCTGGCCATCGCGCCCGATCTGCATGTCGCAGACGAAGCACATGCGGTCTTCCTTCGGCCGCAGCGAGCAGATGCCATTGGACAGCGTCTCCGGCAGCATCGGCACCACGAAACCGGGGAAGTACACCGAGGTCGCACGGCGCTGTGCTTCGTCATCCAGCGGCGTGCCGGGACGCACGTAGTTGGAGACGTCGGCAATGGCCACCACCAGACGGAAACCGTCGCGGTTCGGCTCGCAATAGACCGCGTCATCGAAGTCTTTGGCGTCCTCGCCATCGATGGTAACCAACGGCATCGAGCGCAGGTCCACGCGCTTGCCGATCATCGACGCTTCCACCGTCAACGGCACGGCAGTGGCTTCGTCCAGCACTTCCGGCGGGAATTCGTAGGGCAGCTCATGGCCGTGGATAGCGGTTTCCACCACCAGCGACGGGGTCAGTTTGTCGCCGAGCACGGCAATGATCTTGCCGATTGGCGGACGCCGCGAGTCAGGTGCATGGGTCAGTTCGCAGACGACCAGCTGCCCGTCCTTGGCGCCACCAGTGAGGTCGCCCGGGATCTGGATGTTGCGCTGGATGCGCTTGTCATCCGGCACCACGTAGCTGATGCCAGCCTCGATGCTGAAATGCCCGATCAGACGATTGACGCCACGCTCCAGCACGCGGGCGATGGCGCCTTCGCGACGGCCGCGGCGGTCGATGCCGGTGACGTTGGCCAGTGCACGATCACCGTGCATGACCTTGCGCATCTCATAAGGCGACAGGAACAGATCGTCGCCGCCTTCGTCCGGGCGCAGGAAACCAAAACCTTCCGGGTTGGCGATGACCACACCGGGGATCAGGCTCAACTGGCTGACCGGAGCAAAACCACCGCGGCGGTTCTGCACCAACTGGCCGTCGCGCACCATCGCGCCGAGGCGCTTGGACAGCGCGTCGGCACGGTCAGGCTCGGTCAGGCCCAAGGCCGCTGCGATTTCCTCGGCGTTCTGTGGTCCTTCGCAACGGTCCAGCAACTGCAGGATGGCCTCGCGGCTGGCAATCGGCTGCGCGTAGCGCTCGGCTTCGCGCGATGCATACGGATCATCGAAGGCCGCAACCGGTGGAGCGGACTTGCGACGGCCGCGCACGAAACTCTGCGGGGCGGCATCGTCGGTGAATTTGCGCTTGCCTGGCTTGGCGGCAGCGCGTGGGCCGGCCTTGCCTGGCTTTGTTGCGCCCGCTTTCGCCGGTGCGGACAGACTCTCCGGCATCCATGGCGGCAGCTTGGCGGTTTTTGCTTTGGGGGCTTTGCCCGGCGCCTTGCCCGGCTTGCTGCCGGTGGCGGACTTGCGGGCTTTGTCGGCCCCAGTGGTCTTTTTGTTTTTCATCAGCCTCCATGGTACATGCACCTAGGTGTACAGCGTACACACACGATCACTGCTAGATGTTTGTGAAAAAGCGTTGACAACGATCGTCATCCTCTGCAGAATTCGCGGCCTGAAGTGCCCAGGTGGCGGAATTGGTAGACGCACTAGCTTCAGGTGCTAGCGGGGGCAACTCCGTGGAGGTTCGAGTCCTCTTCTGGGCACCACGTTTCAAGATCAAACCCGCGAAAGCGGGTTTTTTCGTTTCTGCGGCTTGAACAAACAGGCCACGGTTGCCCGGGTAGGCGCAGCGCACCCGGGTTTCCCCCAACGCTCGAAGGCCCCCGTGGCTACCCCCAGGCGCTGCGCTTACCCGGGCTACACTGACCGCGCTTCTTCTTCACAAACCTGTTGACGCCACCAGCAACGTCCTACATAATCTCGCTCCTGAGTCGCCCAGGTGGCGGAATTGGTAGACGCACTAGCTTCAGGTGCTAGCGGGGGCAACTCCGTGGAGGTTCGAGTCCTCTCCTGGGCACCATGACTCAAACGAAACAACCCGCGAAAGCGGGTTTTTTTGTGCCCGATGCTTTTGTAGTGCCGAGCCATGCTCGGCACTACACAAACAGCGAAGCCCGCAATCCTTCGGATCGCGGGCTTTGCTGTAGTTCCATTGGTGCCGGCTTCGCGGCTTGCGCCGCTCCTACAAACCAGAGGCTAGTGCCCGCCTGCCGACGCTGCACCCGCTCCCGCACCAAACGGCGGCTTGGCCAGCCACACCAGGCCGATGATCAGCAGGAACACCCAGCCCAGCAGCAGGAAGATGTCGTTGAAGCCCATCTGCGAGGCCTGGTGATTGATCATCTCGTTGAGCACCGCCGCACCATGCTGCAGGTCGCCCTGCCCCATCGCAGTCACCTGCTGATGCATGCTCGGATCGTACAAGGACACATGCTCGGTCAGATCAGCGTGGTGCTGCTGGGTACGACGCGCCCACAACCACGTGGTCAACGATGCGGCAAAGCTGCCACCCAAGGTCCGCAGGAAAGTCGCCAGACCGGAGCCGGCGGCGATCTCGCGCCCATCAAGATCGGACAGCAGAATCTGCAGCACTGGCATGAAGAACAGCGCAAGGCCAACACCCATCAACAACTGCACGCCGGCGACGTGTTCGAAGTTGACCTGCAGGTTGAAGCCCGAGCGCATGAAGCTGGTCATTGACAATACGAAGAAGGCAATCGTCGCTAGGTAGCGCATGTCCACCTTGTGACCGAACTTGCCCAGCACCGGCGCCACCATGATCGGCAGGATGCCTAGGGGCGCTGTGGCCAGACCAGCCCAGATCGCCGTGTAGCCCATGTCACGCTGCAACCACTGCGGGATCATCAACGCCACCGAGAAGAACGCGGCGTAACCAACAATCATCGCCAGGGTGCCGGCGCGGAAGTTGCGATGCCGCAGCAGCTTCAGGTCGACGATCGGGTCCTTGTCGGTCAGCTCCCAGATCACGAACACCGCCAGCATCACCACCGCGATGCAGGTCAGCACCACGATCTTGGTCGAGTTGAACCAGTCTTCTTCGTTGCCCAGGTCCAGCATCAACTGCAGGCAGCCCACGCCGATCACCAAGGTGACCAGACCGACGTAGTCCATCTTTGGCCGCTCGGTGGTTTCCACACGATGGCGCAACTGGCTGCCGACCACGGCCGCGGCGATGACGCCCAGCGGTACGTTGATCAGGAAGATCCATTCCCAGCTGTAGTTGTCGGTGATCCAGCCACCGAGGATTGGCCCTGCAATCGGCGCGACCACGGTGATCATTGCCAGCAAAGCCAGCGCCTGCCCGCGCTTCTCCCGTGGATAGATCGACACCAGCAGTGATTGGGTGATCGGGTACATCGGCCCGGCCACGAAACCCTGCAGCGCGCGCGATACCACCAGCATGCCCATGCTCTGGGCGATACCGCACAACAGCGATGCGATCGAAAACGCGATCGTCGCCCACATGAACAATTTAACCTCGCCGAAGCGACGACTCAGCCACCCCGTCAGCGGCAACGCAATCGCGGTGCTCACCGCGAACGAGGTGATGACCCAGGTCGCCTGCTGCGAACTGGCGCCGAGGTTGCCGGCGATGGTCGGCAACGAGACGTTGGCGATGGTGGTATCCAGCACCTGCATGAACGAGGCCAGCGCCAGGCCTGCCGTGCACAACGCAACATTGGCTGGCCCTGCGCCGACCGTCGTGGCCGGCGCCGTGGGAGCTTGAGCGGACATGGTGACCTCAGCTGGCGCGCGTGGACGGCGGCAGGTTGTCCTGGATGATGCCGTGGATCATGGCGTCGGCATCATGCAGCTGCTTGGTATAAACCTCAGTGCCATACACCGTGCCCTTTGCCACGTCAGCCGGCAGCACTGTGCCCTTCTGGTCGTGCAGGTTGACCTCTGCCTTCATCGACAGGCCCAGCCGCAGCGGATGCTCGGCAAGCTGTTTGGCATCAACGGTGATGCGCACCGGCACGCGCTGCACGATCTTGATCCAGTTGCCGCTGGCGTTCTGCGCCGGCAGCAGCGAGAACGCCGAGCCGGTACCCAGGCCGAGATTGGTAATGTGGCCCTTGTAGGTGACGTCGCCACCGTACAGGTCCGAGCGCAGTTCCACTTCCTGGCCCAGGCGCATGTGCCGCAGCTGGGTTTCCTTGAAGTTCGCATCCACCCACATCTGCTCAGCCGGCACCACCGCCATCAAGGCGGCACCCGGCTGCACGCGCTGGCCGACCTGCACCGAGCGACGCGCGACATAACCGGTGACCGGCGCAACGATGCCCGCACGGGCGTTGTTGAGATAGGCCTGGCGCAGCTGCGCCGCAGCCGCCTGCACGTCCGGCTGGGTGGCGATGACGGTGTCATCGACCAGCGCGCGGCTGCGTTCAACGGTTTCGCGCGAACCGGCAACCGCGGCTTCGGCAGCGGCCAGTTCGTCGCGGGCATGCGCCAGCTCTTCGTTCGAGATCGCGCCGGTAGCAGCCAGATCGCGACGACGGGCGAAGTCTTCACGGGCCCGCTTTACCGTCACCTGCCGCGCGTTCAATTCCGCCTGCGCACCTTCGGCACTGCGGTACAGGCCGCGCACCTGGCGCACGGTGCTGGCGAGGTTGGCCTGCGCCTGCTGCATCGCCACTTCGGTATCGGCCGGGTCCAGTTGCACCAGCAGCTGGCCCTGCTCCACCTTCATGCCGTCATCGGCGGCGATGGACACCACGGTGCCGGTGATCTGCGGGGTGATCTGCACCTGGTTGCCGCCAACATAGGCGTCATCGGTTTCCTCGGCCCAGCGGCCGAGGAAGTAGTACCACGCGGCAAACGCTGCCAGCAGGATCAGTATGACGAACAACAGGCCGCGCAGCAGCTTGCCGCGACGGCTGGGAGCGGCGGCTGCCGCTTCGGGGGAGGTTGTCTGGCTCATTCGGGGGACTCTCAGGAATTCGTGGTGTCGTTGCCGGCAGCAACGGCCGGCGCCGTGTCGGCGGCGGGCTGGAAGCCGCCGCCGAGGGCGGTGCTCAGGCGTACCGAAGACAGCAGCTGCTGTGATTGCAGGTTGCTCAGCCCTTGGTCGGCCTGCAGCAGGCGGTCCTGGGTGCTGAGTACATCGAGGTAGTTGCCGATACCGGCGCGGTAGCGCTGCTGCGCCAGCTCGTAGGCGGTCTGCGCGATGCCACGCAGCTGCTGCTGCGCCTGCACCTGCTCGGCCAGCGAACGGCTGGCGTTGACCTGGTCGGCAACGTCGCGCAGGGCCTCCACCAGGGTGTGGTTGTAGTTGGCCACGGCAAGGTCATAGTCGGCATCGCTGCTGGCCAGGCCGGCGCGCAGGCGACCGCCATCGAAGATCGGCAGGCTCAGCGCAGGTGCCAGTAGGCCGAAAGTAGAGCCACTTTCCAGCAGGCTGCCCAGGTCCCTGGACACGACCCCGCCCAAAGCCGTCAGGTTGAGATTGGGATAGAAACGGGTCTTGGCGACCTTGACCTGCTTGTCCGCCGCTTCCACGCGCCAGCGCGCGGCAACGATATCCGGACGCCGGCCCAGCAGTTCGCTGGGAACTACACCTGGCAGCTGCAGGGCCAGCGGATTCAATTCTTCCGGAACCTTGATGTCCAGGCCGCGATCCGGACCTTTGCCAAGCAGCGCGGCCAGCGCATTGCGCGACATATCGATCTGCTGCTGCGCGGCCAGTTGCTGCTGCTGCGCGGCCGGCAGCCGTGCCTGCGCCTGCTGCACCTGTAGCTCGCTATCGATACCAGCGGCGCGACGCTGGCGGGTCAGTTGCAGGGTCTTCTCGGCGCGCGCCAGTTCGTCATTGGCAACACGCTGCAGCTGCCCGGCATGGGCCAGCTGCACGTAGCCCTGGACGATGGCGGCGGCCAGGTCCAGGCGCGCAGCCTGCGCATCCACGGCAGCGGCGTGGCCACTGTCGACGGCGGCTTCCCAGGCGGCACGCTTGCCGCCCCACAGGTCGACGCCATAGCTGAAGTTGGCCACGGCCTGCACGCTGCCCATGTAACGGCCGCCGATTTCATCACCGGCCATGGATTCGGGCAGGCGCATGCCGGTATAGCCCGGTGATAACGAGAGGCTGGGCTTGCGCTCGGCATTGCTGCTGGCAGCGTGTGCCTGCGCCTGACGCAGACGCGCATCGGCCGCCTCCAGCGACGGAGAGCCGCGCAGGGCTTCATCGATCAGCGCATCCAACTGCGGGTCGGCGAGTGCACGCCACCAGTCGGCGGCAGGAAAGCCTGCGGCACTGAGTGGCGTGCCGGCCAGGCTGCGGCTGCTTTGCAGGCTGTCGGCATCCAGCAGTCGCCCCTGCGGTTGCAGGCCACGGCTGCTGGCGCACGCGGCCAGCGTAAGAACCAGCGCCGCGGCCAGGAGGCCGCGGGCGGGTGAAACCAGGGATGTGGGGGAGGACATGGTTTTCATGGGGTCATCAAAGAGTCACGTATACGGAGCAGCAGGGACATCAGCATCTCCCGCTCCTCCGCCTGCAGGTCACGCATGGCGTCTTCCATCACCTTGTCGCCACGCTGTTTCAAACGCAGCCACAGGGCACGGCCTTCATCGGTGAGCACGATCTGCAATGCACGACGGTCCTGCGCATGCGTCTCGCGGCGCACGCAACCAAGCGCTTCGAACTTATCCAGCAGACGGGTCACCGCGCTGGGGACCTGGTCCAGGCCGCGTGCAAGCTGGTTGGCGGTACAGGGCGCCATGTGCATCAAGGTCTTCAGACCGATGTAGTGGCTGAATCCAAGGCCGAGGTCTTCTTCGGCCATGGAGGCATCAAGCTGCCGGGCGAGGCCGTCGCGGACTTGACGCAGCAACAGGCCAAAGCTGGGGGGCTGGGTGGTGTCGGCACAGATCATGGGCGGGCATCTTCCTTCCAGATGGAATATTTCTCAATGGAAATATTCTACTTGGTATCAAATGCTGTGTTGCACCAATGGTGTCTGCGGCCGACATGGACACAGTAATGGCTGTGCCCGTGGCCCGGTAATACAATCAAGCCAATGAATGACGAAATCCAGCCAAGCGCAGGCGCAACCCTCTCTTCGGTCCGGCGCAGGGCACCGCAGGGGTTTGACATGCAGCTGCCCGCCCCGCTGCTGCGTGATCAGGAACTGGACTGGTTCGAGCGCGACGACGGACCGCCGGTCTTCGGCTTCCGCTTCGACAGCCCGCAAGGCCTGGCCCGCGAGGTGGACTGGCACCAGCACGCACGGGCACAGCTGATCTGCGTCGAGCGCGGCCTGCTGACCACCCGCACCCGCCACGGCACCTGGTCCTTGCCGGCGGGTTCGGGCGGCTGGATGCCCGCTGCCGAGCCGCATACGGTGGTGATCGACGGCCCGCTGCGCGGCTGGGGTATGGCCCTGGCCAGCCCGATCTGTGTTGATTTACCCGACGATCCCTGCGTGATCGGCATTTCCCGCCTGCTCAATGCCTTGGCCGAGCGGATCAGCGACTGGTCGCCGGAACAACCGCTGTCTCTGCC
Source organism: Stenotrophomonas sp. STEN083 (assembly GCF_056759195.1). NCBI lineage: Bacteria > Pseudomonadati > Pseudomonadota > Gammaproteobacteria > Lysobacterales > Lysobacteraceae > Stenotrophomonas > Stenotrophomonas sp. STEN083. The sequence goes on from NZ_JBRRCU010000015.1 coordinate 18,192, forward strand.
CCAGCAGCACATGATGGATGTACTGCTGGACGAAATACGGCAGGCGCCGCGCCAGCGCATGCACCTGCCGATGCCGGCCGATCGGCGCCTGCTGCGGATCGCCTCGCAGCTGCTGGCCGAGCCCGCCGACGACCGCAGCCTTGCGCAATGGGCGCAGTGGGCGGGCTTGTCGCCGCGCAGTCTGAGCCGCCACTTCCGCGATGAGACCACATTGAGCTTCGCCCAGTGGCGGCAGCAGGCGCGGCTGGCCGAGGCACTGCGCCGCCTCAACGAGGGTCATGGCGTGGCCGATATCGCCCACGCACTGGGGTTCAGCAGCCCGAGCGCCTTCGTGATCGTGTTCCGCCGCCACTTCGGCCTGCCCCCGGGCCGCTATCAGAGCCGGGCCAATCAGGGGCTGGAAGGCGGACTCGATCCGGTCCGTGGCTTGGCATCTCCGCCGCCATCCGGATAATCGACGGATCAGGAAGCTGGCGGTCCCCGCCTTGGCCCCGCACAACAGGTAGCACCCACCCGCAATGACTGATTCTGCACGCCCCGCTTACCATGGCTTCGAACAGCAGCCACTGCGCGAATACGCTGAACGCGCCTATCTCGACTATTCCATGTACGTGGTTCTGGACCGCGCCCTGCCGTTCATCGGCGACGGGCTGAAGCCGGTACAGCGCCGCATCATCTATTCGATGAGCGAACTGGGCCTGGGCGCTGCCGCCAAGCCCAAGAAGTCCGCCCGCACCGTTGGTGACGTCATCGGCAAGTACCACCCGCACGGTGACAGCGCCTGCTACGAGGCGCTGGTGCTGATGGCGCAGCCGTTCTCGTTCCGCTACCCGCTGATCGAGGGCCAGGGCAACTTCGGCTCCAGCGACGACCCCAAGTCGTTCGCGGCCATGCGTTACACCGAATCCAAGATGACCCCGATCGCCGAGATGCTGTTGGGCGAGCTGGGTCATGGCACCACCGACTGGACCCCGAACTTCGACGGCACCCTGGAAGAGCCGACCTGGCTGCCGGCACGCCTGCCGCACCTGCTGCTCAACGGCACCACCGGCATCGCCGTGGGTATGGCCACCGACGTGCCGCCGCACAATCTCAATGAGATCGTCAGCGCGCTGGTGCGTCTGATCGACGAGCCGGACACCACCATCGCCGAGCTCTGCGAGCACGTGAAGGGCCCGGATTACCCGACCACCGCCGAGATCATCACCTCGCCGTCGGACCTGCGGAACATCTACGAGACCGGCAACGGCAGCGTGCGCGCACGTGCCACCTTCAAGAAGGAAGGCAGCAACATCGTCATCGATGCGCTGCCGCACCAGGTCTCGCCGTCCAAGGTGATCGAGCAGATCGCCGCGCAGATGCGCGCCAAGAAGCTGCCGTGGCTGGAAGACATCCGCGACGAGTCCGACCATGCCAACCCGGTGCGCGTGGTGTTGATGCCGCGCTCCAACCGCGTCGATGCAGAGCAGCTGATGGGCCACCTGTTTGCCATCACCGACCTTGAGCGCAGCTACCGCGTCAACCTCAACGTCATCGGGCTGGACGGTCGTCCGCAGGTCAAGAACCTGAAGATGCTGCTCAGCGAGTGGCTGCGCTTCCGCCAGGACACGGTCACCCGCCGCCTCAACCACCGCCTGCAGAAGGTCGAGCGTCGCCTGCACCTGTTGGAAGGCTTGCTGGTTGCCTTCCTCAACCTGGACGAAGTGATCCGCATCATCCGCAGCGAGGACGATGCCAAGGCTGCGTTGATCGCACGCTTCGCGCTGAGTGAAGAGCAGGCTGACTACATTCTGGAAACCAAGCTGAAGCAGCTTGCGCGTCTGGAAGAAATGAAGATCCGCGGCGAGCAGGATGAGCTGGCCAAGGAGCGCGACAAGATTCTGTCCATCCTGCAGAGCAGCGCCAAGCTGAAGAAGCTGGTCAAGGACGAACTGCTGGCCGACGCCAAGAAGTTCGGCGACGAGCGCCGCTCGCCGCTGGTGCAGCGTGGTGCCGCCCAGGCCATCGACGAAACCGAGCTGGTGCCCAGCGAACCGATGACCGTGGTGCTGTCGGAGAAGGGCTGGGTACGCGCGGCCAAGGGCCACGACGTCGACGGCTCAACCCTGAACTACCGCGACGGCGACCGCCTGCTGGCAGTGGCACGTACCCGCAGCACGCAGCAGGTGGCCTTCCTCGATACCGAGGGCCGCGCCTATTCCACGCCGGTGCATACCCTGCCCTCGGCACGTGGCAATGGCGAGCCGCTGACCGGCCGCTTCTCGCCGGCCTCGGGCAGCAGCTTCGTTACCGTGGCCAGCGGCGACAACAACACCCGCTTCGTGTTGGCGTCCACGCATGGTTATGGTTTCGTCACCCGCTTCGAAAACCTCACCGGCCGCAACAAGGCCGGCAAGGCGATGCTCAACCTGTCCACCGGCTCGGCGGTGCTGACACCTTCGTTGGTCGCCAACCCGGAAACCGACCGCATCGTCGCGGTCACCAGCGCCGGCAACATGCTCGCCATTCCGGCCAGCGATCTGCCTGAGCTGGACAAGGGCAAGGGCAACAAGATCATCGAGATCCCCAAGGCCAAGCTCTCCACCGAGCGCGTGGTTGCGGTGGTCGCGGTGAGCCCGGGCAACACCCTGCAGGTACGCAGTGGCCAGCGCACCATGAACCTGTCGTTCAAGGACCTGGAGACGTATCTGGGCACACGGGCGACGCGCGGGCATTTGTTGCCGAGAGGCTGGCAGAAGGTCGAAGGCCTGGAAGTCCAGTAACAAGAGAAGGCCGGGCATTGCCCGGCCTTCTTTTTTTATGCTTTTGTAGGAGCGACGTAAGCCGCGAAGCCACTGAACCAGCAAACCCCAGTGACCATAGACCACTCTTGATCCATTGCTATCAGCTTCGCGGCTCACGCCGCTCCTACATGTCACCAGCAAACGCAACTGGAGAACCCACCATGCAACCCGACTTCTGGCTACAACGTTGGCAGAACGGTCAAATCGGCTTCCATCGCAACGAGGTCATGCCGTTGCTGCAGAAGCACTGGCCCGAACTGCAACTCCCGGCAGGTAGCCGCGTGCTGGTTCCACTGTGCGGCAAAACCCTGGACATGCACTGGCTGGCAGCGCAAGGCCACCGCGTCCTCGGCGTTGAATTGTCGCCAATGGCGATCGAGCAGTTCTTCGCCGAAGCCGACGTCACTCCGCAGCGCCACAGCAGCCAGTACGGCGAGCACTACAGCGCCGGGCCGATTGAAATCATCTGTGGCGATGCCTTCGCACTGGGTGCGGAGCTGCTGGGGGATATCGCCGCCGCCTACGACCGCGCCGCGCTGATAGCCCTGCCGCCGCACCTGCGCCAGCACTACCGCGACACTTTGTATGGGCAGTTGCCGCTAGGTTGCCAAGGTGTGCTGATCACCCTCGAATACCCGCAGGACGAAAAGCAGGGCCCTCCGTTCTCAGTGGAGGAAGCCGAAGTGCAACACTTGTTCGCCAGCCCGTGGCAGGCCGGCCTGCTGGAGCGTCGCGACATCCTCGATCAGCAGCCGGACTTCCGCGCTGACGGCGTAACTGCACTATCCACAGCCGTCTACAGACTGCAGCGCCTGTAATGCCCGTAGTGCCGACCCATGGTCGGCAGGGGCGTTACCGATAAATTCAAATGCCGACCATGGGTCGGCACTACAACATCAATGCGCCGGGTTGCCCTTGGCATCCATCTTGCTCAGCTGGTACAGCTCCAGGCCAATTCGCTTGATCAGGCCCAGCTGCTTCTCCAGCCACCAGGCATGGTCTTCTTCGGTGTCACGCAACTGCAGCAGCAGGATGTCGCGGCTGACGTAGTCACCCTGCGCTTCGCACAGCTTCACACCGGCGGCCAGATTGGCGCGCACCTGGTATTCCACCTGCAGATCCTTCTCCAGCATCTCCATCACGGTCACGCCCGGCTCGAAGGCGTGCGGACGCATATCCGGGTTACCACCGAGGAACAGGATGCGACGCAGCAGTGCATCGGCGTGTTCGGTCTCTTCTTCCATCTCATGGCCGATACGCTCGTACAGCGCCAGCAGGCCCTGATCCTCATAACGACGGGAATGAATGAAGTACTGGTCGCGCGCAGCCAGTTCGCCGCGCAGCAGTTCCTTCAGGCACTCAATGACTTCGGGTTTGCCCTGCATGGGGGTGCTCCTGATGATTCGATGGTGCATAGGGTGCCCCATCTGAAAACCCAATGATCTAATCAGAATCACTTTCAGTTGCGATTCCCTCTCTTTCAGCTTCACAAGCTGTCTACAATCGCCACAGAACCGCTACCGGGGGTAGGCCTGTGCTGCGTTGGCTACTGCGTTCGCTTTGGGTTGTATTGGGGCTTTTGCTGGTATTGCTACTGATTGTCTGGGGACTGCTGCGCGGCAGCCTGCCACAGCTGGACGGGGAGCTGGCCCTGCCGGGGCTGTCGGCACCGGTCAGCATCCAGCGTGATGCGCTGGGGGTGCTTACCGTCGAGGCCGCCAATGAGACCGATATGGCCCGCGCCCTGGGCTATGTTCACGCGCAGGAACGCTTCTTCGAGATGGACCTGATGCGGCGCTCGGCCGCTGGCGAACTGTCGGAACTGTTTGGCGCCAAGGCCTTGCCGCTGGACAAGCGCATGCGTGTACACCGCTTGCGCGCCCACACCCAGCAGAACCTGGGCGCGGCCCTGGGTGACAAGCGCGGCGTCGTCGAAGCCTACCGCGACGGCGTCAATGCCGGCCTTGCCGCCTTGCCGGTAAGGCCCTGGCCTTATCTGCTACTGCGCCAGCAACCGCGCCCGTGGGAGCTGGAGGACTCGGTGCTGACCGGGCTGGCCATGTATGCCGACCTACAGGACTCGAGCAATACCCGTGAACTGGCGATGGCGCGTATCCGCAGCGTTGTCCCTCCTGCCCTCTACGCACTGCTTGCACACGACGGCAGCAGCTGGGATGCACCCTTGTTCGGCGAACCCCGTGGCGATGCGGTGTTACCGGATGCGGCTACATTGGACCTGCGCAAGCAAACTGGCACTGCGCCACCCGCGCCGGTCGCGGCGGACTCTGGTGTCCTAGGTAGCAACAACTTCGCAGTAGCCGGTGCTCTGACCGCCGACGGCCGCGCCATCATCGCCGACGATATGCATCTGGGCCTGCGTGCGCCGAATATCTGGTTCCGCGCACGCCTGCGCTACGCCGACCCGACCGCACCGGAGGGCAAGGTTGATGTTGCCGGATTTACCCTGCCCGGCCTGCCTGCGGTCATCGTCGGCAGCAATACGCGGGTGGCCTGGGCCTTCACCAACAGCTATATCGACACCGCCGACTACACCACCCTGCCCGCCAATGCGTCACTGCGCACCTTCAACGAGGCAATCGCCGTCGCCGGTTCCAGCCCGGAAATGCTACTGGTGCGCGAAAGCGATTGGGGCCCGATCCTGCACGAGGAACCCGACGGTCAGCTGCTCGCCCTGCGCTGGGTTGGTCAGCAAGCCGGTGCGGTGCGCCTGGATTTTGCCGACATGGCCAAGGCCGCCGATCTGGATTCTGCATTTGCGGTGGCCAATCGCTCCGGCATCCCCGCACAGAATCTGCTGGTTGCTGATCGCAGCGGCCGCATCGCCTGGCGCCTGATCGGCGCGCGCCCCGCTCGTGACCCGAGCTGCCATGCCGACGCAGCGGCGCAGGCCAGTTGCTCGCCGTGGCCGATCCGCACCGATCAGGCGCCAGCGCTGATCGACCCACCCGATCACCGCCTGTGGACGGCCAATGGCCGCGTACTCGATGGCGCCGCCCTGGCCGAGGCCGGTGACGGCGGCTATGACTTCGGTGCACGCGCCAAGCAGATCCGCGATGGCCTGTTTGCCCGTGAAAGCTTCAAGGAAACTGACCTGCTGGCGATCCAGCTGGATGACCGCGCCGTGCTGATGGAGCGTTGGTGGAAGCTGCTACGGCAGACCGTCGAGCACAGCGACGATCCGGCGCTGAAGCGACTGGAAGCCGCCAGCCGCCAGTGGCAGGGCCGCGCTTCTACTGATTCGGTCAGTTACCGGATGGCGCGCGGCTTCCGCGGCATCCTCATGGACAACATGGAAGGCGCGCTGTTGGCACCGGCCAAGGAGCGGTTGGGCGAACGTTACATCCCACCCAAACTGGCCCAGTTCGAAGGCGTGCTGTGGCCTTTGCTCAGCGAACGTCCGCAGCACCTGCTGCCACCGCCCTATCAAAGCTGGGATGCGTTGCTGGCGGACGGTGCCCGCCAACTGGAAAAGGACCTGGCCGCACAAGGCGCGGATCTGACGCAACGCAGCTGGGGCGAGCGCAACACCGCCGCGATCTGCCATCCGGTCTCGGTAGCGCTGCCGGGCCTGTTCAAGCGTTGGTTGTGCATGCCGGCCCAGCCATTGGCCGGTGACGACAACATGCCGCGCGTGGTCGGGCCGAAGTTCGGTGCCTCCGAGCGCATGGTGGTGTCACCCGGCCACGAAGCCGACGGCATCGTACACATGCCCGGCGGCCAGAGCGGCCATCCGTTATCGCCATTCTGGGGCGCAGGCCACGACGACTGGGTCGAAGGTCGGCCAACCCCGTTCCTGCCGGGGCAGCCCGCACACAGCTTGAGCTTGAGCCCGCGCTGAGCAAGCAGCACACGCCTGTACGCAGAGACACGTAGCCCCGGCAAGCGCTGCGCTTACCGGATGGCATGTGGCTGTGGGAGCGGCGTAAACCGCGAAGCTGGATTTTCGGGAACCCTTGATGCGCGTGCAACCTGATGGTGTTCCTGCATCGCGGCTTTCGCCCCTCCCACAAACGACGGGTCTGGGTTGTTCCGGCCTTACTTCAGCCGCACCGTCCACTCCACTTCGAGCTTGGCCTCGGCGTCGAACAGGCGACTGATCTGCACCCAGCTCGCGGCTGGATACTTGCCGTCAGCGAAGAAGGTCTTGCGATCGGGAATGGCCTTGATCAGGCCATCCATATCGGTGGTGAACACGGTCTCCTTGACCACCTGGCTGCTGTCGGCATCAAACTGCTGCAGGATCTTGGTGAGCTTGCCGTAGCAATCACGTACCGCAGCCTGCATGTCCGCGCCCCTGCAGGGCACGCCAGAAACATGCAGTGTGTCGCCATCGCGGACCACGCCGGTGTAACCGATATCCGCCTCCCAACTGCCCAGTTGATGCCGTTCCAGCGACACCTCGGTCGCTGTCGCGACAATTGGACTGCTCAACAACCCCAGCATCAACAACGGCAATACGCGCATCGGAAATCCTTTTGAATTGAGAGGAACAACACCAACGAAATACGCTTACGAGGAAGCTCAGCCTGCCTTGGCCCTGCAACGCGCACTCCAGCTCAGCAACGGGCCAGTCATCGCCGTCGTCACCAAGGCCATGATCACCAATACCGCGAACAGGCGATCGCCCAACAAGCCAAGCTCATAACCAAGATTGAGCACGATCAGCTCCATCAAACCGCGGGTGTTCATCAACACACCCAAGCGCAGCGAATCGCGGGCCGGCATGCCCGCACTGCGCGCAGCGGCAAACGTGCCAAGCAGCTTGCCGACGCTGGCGACCGCTATCACCAGCAGACACAGCCATAGATCGCTGACCTGCAAGGCATCGGCACGCAGGCGCAAACCAGTCATCGCGAAGAACAGCGGCAGCAGCAAGGTCACCGCCAAGGGTTCGACCTTGTTGATGATCAATTCGCGCAGCTGCGCATTGGCGTTCGCGGCGACGCCGGCGGCAAACGCACCAAACAGTGCGTGTATGCCCAGCGACTCGGTCAACAAGGCACTGGCCAGGGTCAGCAACAGCATGCCCAGCAACCATGCGCCTTCGCGCCCGGCGGCAATCTGTTGCCGCGCGAACCAAGGCCGCACCACGCCCAACATCAGCCCGATGAAAACCGTCACACAGGCCAGACTGAAACCTGCCGCGCCCCAGCCGGCGGCCTGGGTGGCTGCGACAATCAACGCGAGCATGCACCAGGCCGTCGCGTCACCCAGCGCTGCACAGGCGATCGCGGTCTGCCCCAAGGGGCTATGCGTCATCTCGCGATCGGCAAGAATGCGCAGCAGCACCGGGAAGGCGGTAATGCTCAGCGAGATACCGATGAACAGCGCAAACGAAGTGAAGCCCACACCTGTCGGGCCGTGCGCCGGAAACAACCAGATCGCCAGCAACACGCCACACAGAAATGGCACAGCAATACCAGCGTGACTGACTGCAATCGCAAAGCGCCGCCGCCCTTGCAACCGCCCCATGTCCAGCTCCGCTCCGGCAACCAACAGGAACATCAGCACACCGAGCTGGCTGACCAGACCAAGCGGGCCCAGCGAACTGGCCGGAAACAGCGCAGCCTGCAGCTGCGGGAAGACACTGCCAAACAGCAGCGGCCCCATCATCAAGCCGGCCGCCATCTCACCGATCACGGCCGGCTGGCCAAACCAGCGCAACAGCCGTCCAGCCCCTTTGGCCACCAGCAGCAGTACCAGCAACTGCAGCAGGAACAGACCCAAGGGAGAACTCGAATGCAGTGCCGCCGAGCCGGCCTTGACCGCCTGCTGCATCGGCGCCGGCACATCCATCCCGGCGTAGCGGGCCAATAGCAGCGCCGCCAGCAGCGGCAGTGCGGCCCAAAGCAGATAGAGCCAGCCCCAATGCACCCGCGAGCCGGGGCGATGCGTTCCTGCGTCCATGATCTTCCCTTGCGTAAGCCGGCGATGATACGGCCCACGGCTGCACTGCGGCAGCTGCAAGCGCACGACCCGCATCACTACGGGCCGCGCGCCATGACTCAGCCGGCCAAGGCCTGCTCGTGCACCCCGGCTACGGCGCGGCCGGACGGATCGGCCATGCTGGCGAAGCTGGCATCCCAGGCAATCGCCGCTGGTGACGAACAGGCAATAGACTTGCCGCCCGGCACGGTTTCCGAGGCCGCGTGGCTGGGGAAGAACTGCTCGAAGACGTGGCGGTAGTAGTACGCCTCCTTGGTCTGCGGCGGGTTGTGCGGGAAACGCTTGTCGGCGGCGGCCAGCACGCGGTCGCTGACCTGCGCTTCGGCATGCGCCTTCAAACCGTCGATCCAGCCGTAGCCGACGCCGTCGCTGAACTGCTCCTTCTGCCGCCACAGGATTTCCTTGGGCAGATAGCCTTCGAAGGCTTCACGCAGCACCGCCTTCTCGATGCGGCCGCTGGCCTTGTCGACCATCTTGTGGCTCGCATCCATCTTCATCGCGACATCGAGGAACTCGCGATCCAGGAACGGTACGCGCGGCTCCACGCCCCACGCCATCATCGATTTGTTTGCGCGCAGGCAATCGTAGTTGTTCAGCGCATCGAGCTTGCGCACCAGTTCTTCATGGAACTCACGCGCATTCGGCGCCTTGTGGAAGTACAGGTAGCCACCGAAGATCTCGTCGCTGCCTTCACCGGACAGCACCATCTTCACGCCCATTGCCTTGATCCGTCGCGCAAGCAGGAACATCGGCGTGGAAGCGCGGATGGTGGTGACGTCGTAGGTTTCGACGTGGCGGATCACTTCCGGCACCGCATCCAGGCCTTCCTCGAAGGTGTACTCAAAGCCGTGATGCACGGTGCCCAGCATTTCCGCCGCCACCTTGGCCGCGGCCAGGTCGGGCGAGCCCTTCAAACCGATAGCGAAGCTGTGCAGGCGCGGCCACCAGGCCTCGCTCTGACCGCCGTCCTCGATGCGGTTACGTGCATAGCGCGCCGCAACCGCGGCGACCAGCGACGAATCCAGGCCACCGGACAGCAGCACGCCATAGGGCACGTCGGTCATCAGTTGGCGGTGCACGGCACGCTCGAAGGCCTCGCGCAATTCGGCCAGCGATACATCCACACCTTCCACCGCGTCGTACTCGCGCCACGGGCGCTCGTAATACTTGCTCAGCGTATCGGTGCTGCTGTCATACCAATGTCCGGGCGGGAACTGCGCCACATCAGCGCAGGTATCTGACAGTGACTTCATTTCCGAGGCCACGCACAGCCGGCCCTGCTTGTCGTGGCCCCAGTACAGCGGCACCACGCCGATCGGATCACGGGCGATGATCACGCGCTGCTTGGCGCGGTCCCACAACGCGAACGCGAAGATGCCGTTGAGCCTGTTCAAGTAGGACGCCGGCTCGTCCTCGCGGTACAGCGCGTTGATCACTTCGCAGTCCGAGCCGGTCTGGAAGGCGTAGGGCTGAGTCAGCTCCTTCTTCAGCTCCTGGTGGTTGTAGATCTCACCGTTCACCGCCAGCGCCAGCTGACCGTCGTCGGACAGCAGCGGCTGCGAACCGCCAGCCGGGTCGACGATGGCCAGGCGCTCATGCACCAGGATGGCGCCGTCGTCCACGTAGACGCCGCTCCAGTCCGGGCCGCGATGCCGCTGGCGCTGGGATTGTTCAAGCGCCTGCCGACGCAGCGCCTGCAGGTCGTCACCGGATTGCAGGCCAAAAATGCCGAAGATGGAACACATGGGAAAGCTCCTGGGTTGTGTGGGGACAAACATTGGAAGCAACGGCCTCAAGACCTGCAGTCGTTCGGTGTTCCCGCCCCGGCCACAAAAAAAACCCGCATCGGCCGATGCGGGTTTTCTGGTGTCCTGAGCGTGTTGCCTGTTCTAGCTCTGGTCGCAGTCCCGCAGTGGCCGCGCACGATTATTCGCGCGCAGATTATTGCGGTTGTTATTGTTGACGGCGGTGGCCAGGAACGAGGACATGGCGCTGACCGTATCCCGCTTTCGGCACCCGCGCAACTGTTGCTTTGGCAACCGATTCAGCGGCCGGGCCGGCGCACTCCGCGATAATCGCCCGCCGCCTTGCCCGGATCTGCTGGATGCCCCGTCCCACTCCCCGCGTGCTGCTGTACGCCCTGCCCCTGTTCATCCTGCTCGGTTGCGCGACAAGGCCCAGCACCCGCCCACCCAGCGACACCGAGCGCGACGCGCTGTCCGCAGCCGCTGACGGCCAGTTCGATTCCGCCCTGCGGGTGGCCAAGATGTACCAGGCCTGGAACGACCCGCGCGCATTGGATTGGTACGCGCGCGCAGCGGCGACAACGCCACGCACCCACCGCAGCACCGGCGCTGAAGAGCAACTCGGCAGAATCCTTGAGCGCGGCCGCCTCGACAGCGGTGACGAACCGCAGAAGCCCGAGGACATTCGCTTCAAGCCATCGCCACGCAAAGCATTGCGCTGGTACCAGAGTGCCGCTTACCACGGCTCGCCGTATGCCATGTCCGATCTGGCACGCTGGTACGAACGCCAGGACGACATGGCGGGCGCACTGCGTTGGCGCCTGCGTTCGGCGGTGTACATGCGTGAGCTGTACAAGCTGGATGCGTTGCGCAAGGCAACCCTCGCCTCAACCGAAGCCGCGCGCCTTGCCCCCGACCAGCCCTCCACCAATGCGACCATCGCCCGCATCCAGCGGCGTGCCGCGCGCGGCGATGCCGAGGCCCAGGTCGATCTTGGCGCCTTGCACGAAGCGGGCATCGGCATGCCCGAGGACATGAGCGAGGCGCTGCGCTGGTACCAGCGCGCCGGCGAACAGGGCAATGTCTACGGCCAGTACTTCAGCGGCCTGGCGCTCGGTCGCGGCAGCAAAAGCCTGCCGAAAGATGAGGCTGCTGCGGCGGCATGGTTCGCGCGCGCCCAGGCGCAGGAGTTCTATCTGGCCGAGGAGTCGTACTGGCGCCGGGCCATCGCGCCACCGTTCTTCATCTTCGAGTAGATCCAAGGTCTGTACACACATACACCTGCGCGACAAGACTGCATCGGCACGCCGATGTCGCGCAGAATGAAGCGCTGGCATCCGCAGAATTGGACATGACGAACACAGCCGTTTACCGCGAAGAAACCATCGACCGCGCGCGCATGCAGCAGATCATCCGCGCGCACCCGCGTGCAGCGATATTCGAATCCTGCACGCTGGACGAAGGCGATTTCTCGCGCCTGGACATGGACGGCTTCCAGTTCAAGCAGTGCTCGCTGAGCAGGGCAAACTGGCTGGCCGCATCACTGGAAGAAAGCCAGTGGCTGAAATGCCGCGGCAGCCACTGCGACTTCAGTTCCGCGCAGCTCAGTGATTCGCGCTTCGATCATTGCGACCTCAACAACAGCTTCTGGCGACGCGCCACGCTCTCGTCGGTACAGTTCAAGGACTGCAAGCTGACCGGCGCCCACCTGCAGGAAGTAAGCGGTTGGGCGCTGGAGTTCCGCGATTGCCTGCTGGTCAGCGCCGACCTGCGCGGGCTGTCATTCCGCAAGGCGGAACTGGAAGGTATGGATTTCTCCGATGCCGACCTGTCCGGCTGCGATTTCCGTGACGCCGTGTTCACTGGCGGCAGCCTGCGCAACGCGCAGACCCGGCTGACCCGCTTCGAAGGCGCGGATCTGCGTGATACCGATATCAGCGGGCTCAACGTGATGGATACGAAGTACTTCAAGAAGGCGGTGATCTCTCAGCGCCAAGCTGCGGCGGCGTTGGCTGCGTTTGGATTGATCGTCGCTTAGCCCTCTCCAGCTACCGTTGCTGCTGATTGAGAGGTTGCGACAGGAAACCAAGCGAGCCGCCACCGAAAATACTGCTGGTCAGAGCTGACCAAGCTGCGCCGCCCCCTATCGGCTCTCCTCGAACACCTTTTGAAGCCCTGTCATACCCGATATTGCCCTCAGCCCTTTAGACCAGGCAAGCGATTCGGTACGGACGCAGGGAGGGACAGAGTCAGAGGATCTTGATCTCACCAAGCCAGCGAATAGCATCCTCGGTCCATCGGTCGGAATCCTTTCCCTGCTTCCGAACTCCAAAGGCATGCCCACCGGTTTCGTAGATATTGAGTTCAACATGGGCGCCAGCCTTCCGCAGTTCCCGCTCATACACCACAGAGTAGTGAACCGGGTCGACAGGATCGTCTGCAGCATGTATCAGCAACGTCGGTGGTACATCTTTCGAGACCACAATGTCGGTATTGAGTTCTTGCGCGGCCGTGGCTCTGGGGGTTCTGTTTTTATGCTCCATGGTCAGGTGCCCCGGGTAAACCGGGATTGTAAAGTCCGGGCGGCTACTGACGAGATCAAGCTCATCGAACGGTGCGTATGAGCGGGACGCGAACGCAGTACTGGACAGGATGGCGAGGTTGCCGCCGGCTGAGAACCCCATGACGCCGATCTTGTTCGGGTCGACACCGTACGCAGCCGCGTTGAATCGCACGAGCGAAACAGCCCTTTGCGCATCTTGTAAAGCCATCGGCACATCAGGTGTTTCGTGCCGCCTGGTTTCCTGGTTCCAGTTGCAGCCGGTGTTTGGAACCCGGTATTTCACGAGAATGCAGGTGATCCCTGCGTCCGTCAGCCACCTGCAGACATCGGCTCCATTGAGTCCGATCGTGCTGTTCGGCCCAATTGCCAGAGCCTTGTAGCCGCCACCGGGGAAAACCAGAATAGCGGCACGAGCTGAACCTGTTTTCGGACGATAGACCAGAAGTGTTGGACGGGTGAGCGCCCATGCCTCTCCGGCAAGTTCCCTGATTCCGTCCTTCATGACCTGAGAGTCCCCGGGCCAAAGAGGAACTTCCTCCAAGTGGACTGCCTCAGTCGCAACACCCACATGAGGAACGGCAAACAGACCAAGGGTCGCCGTCAGGGCAAGAAAAGCACTCCGCATCATCATCATCGGTTCCTATATATCGACCAGCCTTCGTCAGAGCATCGAGTTTGCGCAGGCGTTCGCCATCAGTGAAATGGAAACCATCAGCAGCGTCGAACAACAAGCCGCCGCGATACGCCCAGGCAGCAGGGACACGCAATTTTGCCAATGCATCCATTCCCTCGACACGAACCATTGCGGCCCCATCCACGCGGTACAGGCCTTCTCCGGGAACCCGGAAATAGACGACATCGCCTGCCACCAGTGGGCGCGTACGCGCACCGACGGGAAATTGCAGCCGCGTAGTGCCGCCATCCTTTTCGAGCAAGAACAATGCCCCGGCGCTAACTGCATGAATGCTACGGGACGTTTCTCCCAGCGAGTAGACATCCACTGGGTTCTGCACCAAACCAGCATTGGCCAAGCGTGGCAACAGGTCGATGAATCTGTGCGTGCCATCTGGCAGACGTCGCAGTTGCCCGAACACACCCGCACCGGCGGCATAGATGCTGCCATCGCGCGCCAGCATGATCGAGTAGACAGGCGCTTCGCCAGCAGCCTCCAGCAGCTTCCACACGCCACTGCGGAAGATCATCACCCCTTCGCCACTGGCCGCATACAGATTGCCAGCGCGATCAACAACTACGCCTGGATAGGTTGGCGACGCGGGTAGCTGGCTGGTGGCGACCTGACGCAGCGGCGGCGGGCCATGCATCGTGGTGGTGGCATGCGCGAATGGCAGTACGCACACCAGCACAAACGCCATCAGCCCTTTCCGGAACCACATTCGAACACTGTCCATCTCGCCCCCCGGCAAGATTGTGCACCGGCACCGTAACAGCTTAGTCCAGCAGTTTTTCGATCAGCTTCCGGTACAGGTCAGGCAGCGCTTCCAGGTCGGAAACGCGGACGTTCTCATCCACCTGGTGGATGCTGGCATTCACCGGCCCTACTTCGATGCACTGCGCACCCAAGGGTGCGATGAAGCGGGCGTCGGAGGTACCACCGCCGGTGCTCTCTTCCGGCGCGGCACCGGCGAACTCCGCCAGCACTTCGCGGGCAACGCTGCGCAGGCGGCCTTCCGGGGTATAGAACGGCTCGCCGCTGCGATGCCATTGCAGGTCGTAGTCCAGACCGTGACGGTCCAGCAGCGCGCCGATCTCGGCTTCCAGCTTGTCCGCGTTCCAGAGCGGGTTGTAGCGCAGGTTGAACATCACCTGCAGCTCGCCCGGGATCACGTTGTTGGCGCCGGTGCCGGCGTTGATATTGGAGATCTGCAGGCTGGTGGACGGGAAGCTCTCATAGCCATCGTCCCAATGGCGAGCCGTGAGCTCAGCCAAGGCTGGCGCGGCCAGATGGATGGGATTCTTCGCCTTGTCCGGGTACGCCACGTGACCTTGCACGCCCTTGATGCGCAGCTTGGCCGAGAGACTGCCGCGACGGCCGACACGCAGCAGGTCACCTAGTTTGGCGGTGGACGAAGGCTCGCCGGTGATGCACCAGTCGATGCCCTGGCCGCGTTCGACGAATAGTTTGGCGACGTGGCGCACGCCATCAATGGCATCGCCTTCCTCGTCGCTGGTCAGCAGCACCGCCAGCGTGCCGGGATGGTTGGGGTGTGCGGCTACAAACTGTTCGGCAGCCACCACGAAGGCGGCAACGCTGCCTTTCATGTCGGCAGTACCACGCCCGTACAGCACGCCGTCGCGCACTTCCGGCTTGAACGGATCGCTGCTCCAGGCCTCGACCGGGCCGGTCGGCACCACGTCGGTATGACCGAGCAGCACCAGTACCGGTGCGCCATTTCCGTGGGTGGCCCAAAGATTGTCCACTTCGCCCAGGCGCAGGTGCTCGCAGTTGAAGCCTGCAGCCTTGAGGCGGCCTGCGATCAGTTGCTGGCAGCCGGCGTCTTCCGGGGTTACCGAGGGGCGTGCGATCAGGTCGCAGGTCAGGGCTAGTACGTCGTTCATTGCGGCCTTCTGGGTCGATGGGTTCGAGGCTTACGCCGCTCCCACAATTATTGGAGGACGGATCAGGCGATGTTGAAGCGGGCCTTGAAGCCGTTGTCGCTGAAGCCCTGGCTCAGACTGCCGTCGTCGGTTATCACCAGCGGGCGCTTGATCAGCTGCGGGTATTCGCGCAACAGCAGCTTCCACTCGGCATCGGACTCGGGCGACTTGCGGTTGTCCGGCAACTGCCGCCAGGTGGTCGAGGACTTGTTGATCATCGCCGCGAAACCGCCAGCCTTGCCGGCCCATTCGAGCAGGGTTTCCGGGCTGGGCTTGTTGTCGCGGTAGTCAACGAAGGTGTGGGCGACGTTGAAGCGGTCCAGCCACTTGATGGCTTTCTTGCAGGTGTCGCAGTTTTTTAGTCCGTAGATGGTGGTCATTGCTCAAAGCTCGCGATGATGTGCTCCCCTCTCCCGCTTGCGGGGCGAACCCGAGTCGCTTGCGAACCAAAGGTTCGCGACTCGGAGAGCGCACTCGCGTCAGCGCGAGGGCCGGGGCACGGAGTGAGGGGCTGGGGGTGAGGGAAAGCTTCTAGCTAGCAATCAAAGCTTACAAGCCGCAGAGCAAGAGCGAAGCTAAAGCTTCCCCTCATCCGCCCTACGGGCACCTTCTCCCGCTCGCGGGAGAAGGGACGGCGCTGCACCTCCAGCTGGCTTAGTCAGCCAACCCACGCAGCAGATCATTGACACTGGTCTTGCTGCGGGTCTTGGCGTCCACCTGCTTGACGATGACCGCGCAGTACAGCGAATGCGTACCGTCCTTGGACGGCAGCGAGCCGCTGACCACCACGCTGTACGGCGGCACATAGCCATACGTCACTTCGCCGGTGGCACGGTTGTAGATGCGGGTACTCTGGCTCAGGAATACGCCCATGCCGATCACGCTGTGGTGGCCGACAACCACGCCCTCCACCACCTCCGAACGCGCGCCGATGAAGCAATGGTCTTCGATGATGGTCGGGCTGGCCTGCAGCGGCTCCAATACGCCGCCAATACCGGCGCCGCCGGACAGGTGGCAATGCTTGCCGATCTGCGCGCACGAACCCACCGTGGCCCAGGTATCGACCATGGTGCCCTCACCTACGTGACCGCCGATATTGGTGAAGCTCGGCATCAGCACCACGTCCTTGCCGAAGTGCGTGCCGCGGCGGGCGATCGCTCCCGGCACCACGCGTACGCCGGCCTGGCGGAAGGCGGCTTCGTCGTAGCCTTCAAAGCGCGACTCGACCTTGTCCCAGAACGGCGCCGGAGCGCCGTCCATCACTGCCATGTCGTTGACGCGGAAGTACAGCAGCACGGCCTTCTTCAACCACTCGTTGACCTTCCAGCCACCGTTGCCATCGGGCTCGGCGACGCGGAATTCACCGGACTCCAGGCCGTCGATGACGCGATTGACCAGCGCACGGGTCGAACCTTCGATCTCGTCCATGGTCAGCATGGTGCGGCGCTCGAATGCGCTTTCAATACCGAACTTCAATTCGGCCACGCCCGGCGCCGGCGGCTTGCGCAGGCTGCGCGGGCCTACCGATGGCGTCGCCGGCTTGGCCGACTTCGGCTTGGCAGCGGCAACCTTCTTGACCGGTGCTTTGACCGTCTTCGCAACAGGCTTGGCGGCCGGTTTGGTCGCTGCGGCCTTTTTCTTCGGCGCTACGGCCTTGCTCGGCGCGGCCTTTGCAGGCGCAGCCTTCTTGGCGGTCTTCTTGGTCACGGTCTTTTTGGTTGCGGGCTTGCTTGCCATCAGTGGGGGTCTCCTGGCTTGTTATCGGGATCCAGGCAGGTCAGCAGTGCATCGCGCAAAGCCTGCATGGAGGTTTCGGTAAGGGGGTGATCGTGGCGATCGGTAAGTTGGAACTGATCCTCGGCGCGCTCGCCGAAGGTGGCAATGCGCGCATCCTGCACGCGCAGGCGCTGGTCACGCAGCACATGCGCCACATCGGCGAGCAGGCCGGGGCGATCCGGCGCCACCAGATTCAAGACCGTCCGGCCTTCATGACTGGCGTCGAGAAACTCGATGCGCGGGGCGAAGCGGAAGTGCTTGAGCTGGCGCGGCATCACCCGTCGCGATGGGCGCAGGATCAGGATATTACCGGCCAGCGCCTTGCGCAGCACGGATTCCAGGCGCGCAGCGTCGCCATCGGCGAAGCTGCCTGCTGGGGTCACTTCAAAGGTATCGAAAATGGTGTCATCGGGGCCATCAAGTACGCGGGCACGGTGAATGCCGTAGCCGGCACGGTCCAGCGTCATCACGATGGCGGCGAACATGCCGTCGCGATCGGGCGAGTGCACGAACACTTCCAGCGCATCACTCTCGGGGGTGATCCGCCGCACCTTGACCAAGGTGCCGCCCTTGTGGATTTCCACCAAGGACGCAGCCTGCCAGACCAGCTGTTCGGGGCGGAAACGTACGAAGCTTTCGTCAGGCATGGCCGCGAACTGGCGGTCGATCACTGCATCGTCGTGGCCAAGCAGGCGCATCTGTTCGCGCACGTTGTCGCGCGCTTCCTGCACCCGTTCCGCTTCCGGCAAGGGATGCTCCAAGCCCTCGCGCAGCGCGCGGCGGGTGGCGAAGTACAGGTCGGCCAGCAGCCGGTCCTTCCATGCATTCCACATCTTGGGGCTGGTGCCGGCGATGTCGGCGCAGGTCAGCAGGTACAGGTAATCGAGACGGTCCCGGTCGCCGACCAGACCGGCAAAACGGTGGATCACCTCAGGATCGGTGATGTCCTGCTTCTGCGCGGTAATCGACATACGCAGATGCTGTTCGACCAGCCACGCCACCAGCTCGGTGTCGGAGCTGCTCAAGCCATGTGTGCTGCAGAACTCGCGCGCGTCCACCGCGCCCAGTTCGGAATGGTCACCGCCACGGCCCTTGGCGATGTCATGGAACAGGCCGGCCAGCAGCAGCAATTCCGGCTTGCGCAGGCGCGGCCACACTTCGTGCGCGATGGAGAAGCGCTCGTCAGCTCGGCCGCTGGCAAACAATGCCATGTTCCGCAGCACCATCAAGGTGTGCTGGTCCACCGTGTAGACATGGAACAGGTCGAATTGCATGCGCCCGGACACCGCCGCGAATGCAGGAATCCACTGACCCAGCACGCCCAGGCGCGCCATCCGCGCCAGCGTATCGACCGCGCGCGGGCCGCGCAGCAATGCCATGAACTGCTCGCGAACGTCTTCGTCCACGGCGGTATAGGCGGGAATTTCGTCCAGCATCTCGGCCAGACCGCGTGCGGTCATCGAGTGCAGGCCGCGCACCTCAGAAGTGCGTGCCCAGCAGGCGAACAGCGCAAAGATGCTGCGGATATCACCATGCGGCCAGAACGGATCATCAGCAGACAGATAGCCGCGACGCAGCGAGAAACCCTCGCCTACCGGCAGTGGCGTGGCTTCGCCGTCAAACTGTTCTTCAAAGCGCTGCAGCAGACGGTCGCTGATGCGGCGGATCACCGTCGCACTGCGATAGAAGCCCTGCATCATTTTTTCCACGCCCAGGCTTTCGGCGTCGTCGCCAAAACCCATGCGCGCAGCCAAGGTCTTCTGGTAGTCGAAACGCAGCCGCTCCTCTGGACGCTGTGCGACCAGGTGCAGGCCAAAGCGCAGCCGCGCCAACACCTGGCGTTCGCGCTTCAGTGCCGCGGCCTCGTCCAGGCCCAGATGGCCCAGCCCGACCAACGCATCGATATTGCTGACGCCGAAGGCGCGCAGCGCCATCCAGCCCAGCGTATTGAGATCACGCAGACCGCCCGGGCCATCCTTGATGTCCGGCTCGAGGTTGTCGGCGGTGTCACCAAAACGCTGGTGGCGCGCCAGCAGCTCTTCGCGCTTGGCCAGGAAATATTCGCGCGGCGGCCATACCAGACTCGGCGCGACTGCCCGCGCCAGACCGTGCTGGGCGGTTGCATCGGCGACTAGCGGGCGCGCCTCGATCAAGGCGGTCAGCACCGTCTGATCCGCTGCGGCGTGAACACATTGCGTTGCCGAACGCACCGCATGGCTGGCCGGCAAGCCGGCATCCCACAACAAGGCGAACAAACGTGCCAGCGCGGCCTCGTGACGTTGCTGCACATCGCTTTCGGCCAGCACCAGCAGGTCGATGTCCGAGCGCGGGAACAGCTCGCCACGGCCGTAACCGCCGACCGCGAACAGAGCCAAACCAGCCGCCGCAGGAATGCAGCGCTGCCAGGCTTCGATGATCAGCTGATCAACCGCGCGCGCGCGCAGACCGGGCAGACGTTCGACATTCTCGGTCTGCTCGAAGCGCTTGCCCAGACGGGCATCGGTGTGGGCAAGTGACTGCCGTGCATCGGCGGCCCATTGCGCGTCACCGGCAGGATCTGCCGGCGTGTCCAGAATCGGGCCCGCCGGCAGTGAGGTCATGCCTGCGCGGATTCCGCTGGCGACAACGTCAATACCTCAACGCCATCCTCGGTCACCACAATGGTGTGTTCCCACTGCGCCGAGAGCTTGCGGTCCTTGGTCACCACGGTCCAGCCATCCGGCAGCACCTTGGTGTAACGGGTGCCTTCGTTGATCATCGGCTCGATGGTGAAGGTCATGCCCGCCTTGAGTACCAGACCCTGGCCCGGGCGCCCGTAATGCAACACCTGCGGCTCATCGTGGTAGACCTTG
Source organism: Stenotrophomonas sp. STEN083 (assembly GCF_056759195.1). Taxonomy (NCBI): domain Bacteria; kingdom Pseudomonadati; phylum Pseudomonadota; class Gammaproteobacteria; order Lysobacterales; family Lysobacteraceae; genus Stenotrophomonas; species Stenotrophomonas sp. STEN083. Next base: position 38,494 of record NZ_JBRRCU010000015.1, read on the forward strand.
CCGATGCCATGACCGCAGTACTCGCGCACCACGCTGAAGCGCTCGCCTTCGGCGAATTCCTGGATCGCATGACCCACATCGCCCAGCGTCGCGCCCGGCTTGACCGCACGGATACCGCGCCACATGGCTTCCTTGGTGGTCTCCACCAAGCGCTTGGCCATCACCGATGGGGTGCCGACGTAGTACATGCGGCTGGTGTCACCGTGCCAGCCATCCTTGATGACAGTCACGTCGATATTGACGATGTCGCCATCCTTGAGCACCTTGGCTTCGCTGGGAATGCCGTGGCAGATGACGTTGTTGACCGAGGTGCACACGGTCTTGGGGAATCCGCGGTAACCCACATTGGCCGGGATGGTGCCCTGCACATTGATGATGTGGTCGTTGCAGATGCGATCCAGCTCTTCGGTGGTGACACCGGGCTTGACGTGCGGGGTGATGATGTCGAGCACCTCAGCCGCCAGACGGCCGGCGATGCGCATCTTCTCGATTTCTTCGGGGGTTTTCAGGTTGATTGCCATGGGCCGATTATCCCCCATTTGGTCTATTTCGCTAAGTATTTCACATTAATGAACGCGGAATTGAGCACCCAGCCCGGACCCGACCCGGACGCTCCTGACTGGGGAAGCCCGGCCAGTAGCCGTCTTCCATACGGATGCGAGTCGTGCAGAACAGGCACCTGACCACAGCGGGCACCGGCGAACCCCGAGCCGTCAGGGGAAACCCGGAATTGCTGGCACGAGGCCCCAATTGACTGAACTTAGCAAGATCCCCTGTTCAGGCGAAGCTGCCAGCGTGAACACGTGTCAGCGCCGGCTTGACATGCTTAGCTTTGCGCGCACACCGACGGCATGTCCCATGGCATCGCCGCTGCCGCCAATCGCCGGGAGAATCAAAATGCTCACGCGCACGCTTTTCATCACCGCAGCCAGCATTGCGTTGACCGGATCTGCAGGTCTCACGCAGGCGGCAACCCAGACCGCACAGTTCCAGGTTCGCATCGTCATCACCGAGTCCTGCGACATCCAGACCGTCGCCGCTGGCGACATCGACTTTGGCAGCCTGGCCCGCGCCACCGGCACTCCGGTTGAAGCGCAAGGCACACTTGAGGTGAACTGCACCAACGGCACCCCTTACACCATCGGCATGAATCCTGGCGCCAATGCCACCAGCACCACCGCTGCCGCCGACAACCGGCGCATGAGCGATGGCGCCAACAATTTCGTTGCCTATGGGCTGTACCGCGATGCCGGGCGGCTGAATTTCTGGGGTGAGGTGATCGGTACCGACACTCTGGCCGGCACCGGTACTGCCAGTGCCCAGACCATTCCGGTCTATGGCCGCGTACCTTCCACCGATGCGCCAGCCGGCAGCTATGGCGACACGGTGATTGCCACGATCACCTACTGAGCCCCGGCCTGATGCATCTGCACCATGGGCGTCCATCCAATATGGCGCCACGTACCTCAAGGTGGACCATGTGGGCTGTGTTGTTGGTGGCGCCACTGGCCTGCGCCGGCAATCTGCAAGTCTCGCCCATCCTGATCGAGTTCAGCGATGACGCACAGGCACAGGCGCTGTGGCTGGAGAACACCGGCGACAATCCCTTGCACGCGCAGGTGCGGGTACAGCGCTGGACCCAGAGCAGCACGAACGATGTGCTTGAGCCTTCGCAGATGCTGCTGGCACGCCCGGCCATCGTCCAGATCGGCGCTGGCCAGCGGCAATTGGTGCGCATACTGCGGGCGCTACCGTCACCAGCGCCCGGCGTACAGGAACAGGCCTATCGCCTGCTGGTGGATGAGCTGCCCGGTGTCCAGGCCAAGCCTGCCCAGGGCTTGAATTTTCTGCTGCGCTACTCCATCCCGGCATTCGTACTGCCCGCTGGCGCGCTGCCGCGCGAGCGGGCAACCAGGGCCGCGGTTGATACCGCCGAACTGCGTGCCAACTGGCGGGTGGAGGCCGGCTTACTGACCCTGAAGGTGCACAACGCAGGTGCCCAGCGGGTGCGCCTGAGCCAGCTGCGCTGGCTGCCTGAGAGCGGCCCACCGATCGAGCTGACGCCTGGCCTGCTGGGCTATGTGCTCGCGGGCCAACACATGCAATGGACCGTGCAGCTACCAACTCCTTTCCCCCTCACCGGCACTTTGCAGGCCAGGCTGAACGATGCCGCCATCCCGCAGCCGCTACCCTCTGTTGACCTTTGACCTGGCAATGCTCATGGCGAGCAGTTCCTCAATTTGCGCTGCCTCACTTGTCCACACGGATGCAGCACCTACGGCCGTTATCGAACAACAGCAGGAACTGTATCTGGAAGTGCAGATCAATCAGAGCAAGGCCAGCCAACTTGCGCGTTTCGTTGTTTCCGGGCCACATCTGTCTACCAGCGCAGCAACCTTGTTGGAACTCGGCCTGAGCCTGCCCGCAGGCGTCACCAGCGACCAGCCATCCGTTGACCTTGCGCAACTGGCCGACATAGAGATCGACTACGACGCAGCCAATCAGCGCCTCGCACTGCAGGCCCCACTGACAGCATTGAATCGCCCGCTTGCCCACCTGAGCATTGCAACCACACCCACCACGCTTGCAGTCAGCGACAGCAGCCCCGGACTCCTGCTCAACTACGACCTGCATGCGCAACAACAAAATGGCTTCCGCAGCGCCAGCGGCTTCACCGAACTGCGCCTGTTCGGTGCGGGGCCCGGCATCTGGTCCAGCACCCAAAGCACCCGCCTGGACTCTGGCAGCGGCAATCCGCGCGGCAAAAACACCCGTCTGGACAGCCGCTGGCAGCTGGACCTGCCCGGCCCGATGCTCAGCCTCAGCGTGGGCGACAACATAACCGGCTCGCTTGATTGGTCGCGCGCCACCCGCATCGGCGGCATACACCTGTCACGCAACTTTTCGCTGCAGCCCTACCGGGTGACCACGCCCCTTGCCTCCTTCACTGGTGACGCCGTGCTGCCGTCGACGGTTGACCTGTACATCAACGGCATCCGCCAGGCCAGCCGCAACGTGCAACCCGGGCAGTTCCAGTTGGATACCGCACCCGCCCTCAATGGCAGCGGCCAGGCACAGCTGCTGCTGACCGACATCAACGGCCAGCAACGCATGTTGGAATTTTCGTTGTACGGGGCGCCAAAACTGCTGCAGACGGGACTTACGGACTGGTCGCTGGATATCGGCGTGTTGCGCCAGGACTACGGCCTGCGCTCCTTCGCCTATGGCGGCAGGCCGATGGCCAGCGGCAGTGTGCGCTACGGCCTGTACAACCAACTGACCATCGAAGCACATGCAGAACTCAGTACGGACCTGCAACTGGCCGGCATCGGCGCGGTTGGCCTACTCGGAAAGCGCGCCGGGATACTGAGCAGCTCTTTCACCAGTAGTCGCGCTGGCGCGCTGCAGGGCCGCCAGCAGACGCTCGGCTATCAATGGAACGCGGGCGGCTTCAGTGTCTCAGCCAGCACCCAGCGACGCAGTGCGGGCTTCAGCGATACGGCTGCGTTTCTCGCCAATGCCCCCTTGCCGCGACGCACCGAGCAGTTTTTTGTGGGCATGGGCAATACTCACAACGGCCAGTTCAGTCTCAGCTATGTTTCCCAGAACTACCCCGGCCAGGCGCGCACGCGCCGGGCCGGCCTGGGCTGGTCACGCAATCTGCGCGGCAATGCTTGGCTCAGCGCGCAGTTCCAGCACGATCTGGACAACCGCCAGATGGACAGCGCCAACCTCTATTTTTCGCTGCCCTTGGGCAGCCTTACCCAGCTCAGCAGCTCGCTGCGCCACGGCACTGATGGCAAGGCGCTCTCACTGGAGGCAAATCGCAGCTTGCCAATGGATGCTGGCGGCTGGGGCTGGCGCGCGCAGGCGAGCATGGGCGCGCACCGCAGCGCCAGCGCCGAGCTGCGCCATCTTGGCGATGCCGGCCAATGGCGCATCGGCATGGATTACAGCGCCATCGGCGGCACGTTTGTCTATGCCGATACCAACGGCAGCGCCGTGTGGTTTGGCCAGGGCGTGCACCTCCTGCGGCAGGTTGATGACGCCTTCGCCCTGGTCTCCACCAATGGCGTGGCTCAGGTCCCGGTGCGACTGGAAAACCGCTTGATCGGCAACACCGACGCGCGCGGTCAATTGCTGGTGACACCGCTGCGCGCGTGGCAGCGCAACCTGATCAGTATCGACACCTTGGACCTGCCGATGGACATGCGGCTGGATGCCCCACAACGGCAGGTAGTGCCCGCATCCGGCAGCGGTGCTCGCGTGGACTTCAAACTTCAGCTCAGCCACCCGATGCGCTTGCAGGTACGCGGCGCGGACGGCAAGTGGCTGGGCACCGGCAGCACGGTCATCGTCGAACTTGGCGGCCAGACCGTCGCAACTACCATCGTTGGCCATGAGGGCGAGGTGTATTTGCAGGACTCGCCCCTCGGAGCGCTGCTGCACATCACAACCGACGACGGCACCGATTGCGTGATCACACTCCCTATCGCTGCATACCAAGTCGCGCCTGGCGACACCATGGTGCAGCAGTGCCCACCATGACCCCAACCATCAAACCGCCGCAGCGATGCCTGCACATCACCCGACAACTGATCATGCTGCTACTGCTTGCGTGGCCAGCAGCTTCGGTCTGGGCACAAAGCTGCCAGGTGACCCGTAGTCCAAGCATTGATTTCGGCAATGTCTCGCTCACCGCCAACACCACCGCGACCGCCTCCCTCGTCGTCACCTGCCAAGGCCCGCCGGTGTTCGGCACCCAGATAACTGCCTGCATCTTTCCGGGCGAGGGCCTTCCCGCTGGCGTCGCCCCCCGGCGTTTGACCAACAACGCTGGCGCCCTGATGAATTACGACCTGTATTCAAACCCGGCCATGACCCAGCTGCTCGGTGCCTTTGGCGGCAGCCAGCCGGTCTATGCCATCTCCGTCCAGGTAGGGGGGCTAAGCCAACAACAGATCACCTTCAACATCTATGCCCGCGTCCCCGCCGGCCAAGTACTGCCGGCCGCCTACCTGTATGAGAACTTCATTGGAAACTCGATCCTGCGCTATAGCTACGGCTCCCAGCTGCTCCCAGCCCCCACCCCCGAGAATTGCCGCGATGGCACCTTTCCGTTGCTGGGCGGCGCCGGTCAGCAACAGTTCCTGTTTGGCTCCGTGGCTGCCCGCGTCCCCGATGCTTGCCTGATCAGTATCGCTTCCGATATGGACTTCGGCAGCACCAGTCGGCTGGATGTCCCACTTGACCAGGCGTCGCTGATCCGGATGCGCTGTGCAACCGATGTCGAATGGACCATGACCCTGAACAACGGCGAAAACGCCGCCAACGGCCAACGGCGGTTGGCCTCAAATGGCAATTTCCTGTCTTACGAGTTGTATCGCGACCCGGCGCTGCTTGTCCCCTGGGGCGACACCCCAGCCACCGGCGCCAGTGATGTTGGTGAAAACGAGGACGTATCGTTCACGGTATACGGCCGGGTATTCCCACAGCTGGCTCCCATCCCAGGCAGTTACAGCGACACGATCACAGTCACACTTACCTACTAAGGCGGCCAGAATCGCCGGCCGACCGGGCAAATTGCGCCCAGCCCAGCCAAGGGCTATACTTCGCCGGCTTTTTCGGGCTCTTGTCCTTTGAAGCGCGCTGACACCGGGCGTCAACCGGTGAATCCTCACCTGTCGCCCCCATCCGTGCCGGGGTGCCCTGTTTTACAGGGTTCGGCCACGGAGGCAACAGGGAAGCCCAACCCCGGAACTGTTTGCGCGCTCTATATATAGAAGCCGCGCATCGCAGCATGACCCCCAACAAACCGGTCGCGCGCGGTGTCAGTTCCACCATCAGGAGTTTTGCAATGCCCCAGATCACCATGCGTCAGATGTTGGAAGCCGGCGTCCATTTCGGCCACCAGACCCGTTACTGGAACCCGAAAATGGGCCAGTACATCTTTGGCGCCCGCGGCAAGATCCACATCATCAACCTGGAAAAGACCGTCCCGCTGTTCAACGATGCGATGAACTTCATCTCCTCGATTGCACAGAAGCGCGGCACCATCCTGTTCCTGGGCACCAAGCGCAGCGCACGCGAATCCATCAAGGAAGAAGCAGAGCGTTGCGGCATGCCGTTCATGAACCAGCGCTGGCTGGGCGGCACCCTGACCAACTTCGCCACCGTGAAGAAGTCGGTTGCTCGCCTGAAGGAACTGGAAGCCGGTGAAACCGACGGCAGCTTCGACAAGCTCGTCAAGCACGAAGTGCTGGGCCTGCGCCGTGAGCGCGACAAGTTGGAAGCCTCGCTGGGCGGCATCAAGGAAATGAACCGCCTGCCCGACGCCATCTTCGTCATCGACATCGGCCACGAAGACATCGCCATCAAGGAAGCCAAGAAGCTCGGCATTCCGGTGATCGCTGTGGTTGACACCAACTACAACCCGGAACTGGTTGATTACGCCATCCCGGGCAACGACGACGCCATCCGCGCTGTGCAGCTGTACGCTCGCGCCGCTGCTGACGCCGTGCTGGAAGGCAAGGCCGCTACTCCGAACGCCGCCAACGTGCGCGAAGAAGAGTTCGCTGACGCCGCTGCTGGCGAAGAAGCCAAGCCGGCTCGCCGCGCTCCGGCCAAGAAGGCTGCCGCCGCGAAGGGCGACGAAGCTTCGGCCTGATCCACCCCGGGGGGCGCGCGGCGTGGGCCCCCCGCCCCCCCCCGCCCCCCCCCCCCCCCCCCCCCCCCCCCGCCCCCCCCCCGCCCCCCCCCCCCCCCCCCCGCCCCCCCCCCCCCCCCCCCCCCCCCCCCCGCCCCTGTACCGGCACCAATGGCGCCGAGCACTGACAGGGCTGCGTAACAACGGCCGGCCATCATGGCCGGCCTACCCCTTTCTATTGATGAGGTAATTCCATGGAAATCACTGCTTCCCTGGTCAAGGAACTGCGCGAGCGCACTGGCGCCGGCATGATGGAGTGCAAGCGCGCTCTGTCCGAGACCAATGGCGACATCGACGCAGCGGCTGAAGCCCTGCGCAAGTCCGGCGCTGCCAAGGCCGACAAGAAGTCCGACCGCGTCACCGCTGAAGGCCGCGTTGGCGTTGCCAGCGAAGGTGGCAAGGCCGTGCTGGTCGAAGTGAACTCGGAAACCGATTTCGTTGCCAACGACGTCAACTTCAAGGCGTTCGTCGACGCCGTCGCCGCTGCCGCCCTGGCTTCTGGCGCCGCCGACGTTGAAGCCCTGAAGTCGGTCAAGCTGGCCAGCGGCGAAACCGTTGAAGAAACCCGCGCCACCGCGATCCAGAAGTTGGGTGAAAACATCCAGATCCGTCGCCTGGTCAAGATTGACGGCGCCAACACCGTTGGCACCTACGTGCACAGCAACGGCAAGATCGGCGTACTGGTTGAACTGGCTGGCGGCAACGCCGAGCTGGCTTCGGGCCTGGCAATGCACGTGGCCGCGATGAACCCGCCGCACAACAAGGCTGCCGACGTTCCGGCCGACTTCGTTGCAAAGGAAAAGGAAATCGAGCTGGCCAAGATGAGCGAAAAGGAAAAGGCCAAGCCGGCTGAAATCCTTGAGAAGATCATCAGCGGCAAGATCAACAAGATCATCAGCGAAGTGACCCTGTACGGCCAGAACTACGTTCTGGACGGCGACAAGACCGTTGAGCAGGCCGTCAAGGCCGCTGGCGGCGACGTCGTCGGCTTCCAGCGCCTGGCCGTTGGCGAAGGCATCGAGAAGGTGGTGGAAGACTACGCCGCCGAAGTTGCCAAGGCGATGCAGGTCTAAGCACCCGCCGCCCGCAACATCCGAAAAAGCCGCGGATTTCCGCGGCTTTTTCTTTGCCGCAAAGTACCCGCGACACCACACTCCCGGCACTGGACTGCAACAGCCCGTCTTTGCTTAAGGCATCCTGTATGCTTGCGCCACTGCCGCCTGCTTCCTTGACATGTCCCCCGAGCTCACTGCAGCCCTGTCCCTCTGCCGCAACCTACCCTCGCCACCGGCCATCGCTGTCCGTTTGATTGAGCTTGCGCAGGATCCGGAAACCGACATCGCCAGCGCCGCCGACGTGATCGCACTGGATATGGGCTTGAGCGCACGCATGATGCGCATCGCCAATTCGCCGCTGTACGCCAGTCGCCGCCGCATTGAAAATCTGGGCCAGGCATTGACCATGCTGGGCCTCAACGCCACCTTGCAGCTGGCCCTGGGCTTCAGCCTGTCACGCGCACTGCGCGAAGACGAAGATCACGCCCAGCTGCTGCAAGCGGTCTGGCGACGCAGCATCCTCAGCGCCCTGGCCGCCCGCTACCTCGGACTGGCCCGCAACGTGCGCCGCGTGGAAGAATTGATGCTGGCCGGCCTGCTGCAGGACATCGGCATCCTCGCCCTGTTGCAGCTGCGCAGCGACAATTACCCGGGCCTGCTTGCCGGCGCCGGCAGCAATGACGAACTGCTCGCTCACGAACGCGCCATATTCGACTGCAGCCACGCCGACGTTGGCGCCGAGTTGTGCGAGCAATGGGGCTTGCCGCCTTACCTGGTCGACGCCATAAGGCATAGCGAAGCGCCGGCCGAACCGACCGATCTGTTCGGCCGCTGTGTTGCCCTGTCAGGCAGCATTGCCGAGATCTGGCTGAGCAAGGACACCGACCAGGCCCGCGACACCGCTTTGCGTCTGGTGCATGCACAGCTGGAAATGGACAGCAGTCAGTTCGAACTGGTACTGCAACAGGTCAGCCAGATGCTGCCGGAGATCAGCACGCTGTTCGACGTGCCAGTGCCCTCACCCGCGCGCATCACCTACCTGCTCGATCACGCCGCCGAATTAATGGCCCTGCGCAATCTGCGCGAACTGCAGGACGCTGGCGCCGCCAAGCGACGCGCCGATGACTTCGAGCAGCAAGCGCGACGCCTGACCGAACAGGCACACCTGGATGCGCTCACCGGCCTGTTGAACCGGCGCCAGCTGGAAGTGGTACTGGCGCAGGAATTCGACCGTGCTGGCCGTGCCGACCGCCCGTTGTCGGTGGCCTTCATCGACCTGGACGATTTCAAGAAGATCAACGACCAGCACGGCCATCTGGTCGGCGACCAGGTATTGCAGGCGTTCGCCAGCCAGTTGCAGGGTCAGCTGCGCGGCAGCGATACCGTGGCCCGCTTCGGCGGCGAAGAGTTCGTGGTGTTGTTCCCCGGCACCAACGAGCAGACCGCGCTGGAGGTGATACGCCGCGTGCTTGGCGCCATCACCCAGGCCCCGATCGTCACCGTGGCGGACATGCCGCTGCATGTGACCTTCTCGGCCGGCGTCGCCACCCATGGCGCGTATGAGCGCTTCACTGACATGCGCGACCTGCTCAAGGCCGCCGATGACGTGCTGTACCGCTCCAAGAACCTTGGCCGCAACCGGGTAATCGCCCGCGCACCGGACCCCCACCCCACCGCCTGCTGAACCAGATTGCGATTGACCGGCAATTTGTCGCTGCATTGCAACAATAGATGTCACCTGAAACTGCGGCATCCGTTAGAATCCCCCGCGTTTTCCAGCCATCTGAGGTCACCATGTCCAAGCTCGCCTACCGCCGCATCCTGTTGAAACTTTCCGGGGAGGCGCTGATGGGAGACGAGGACTACGGCATCGACCCCAAGGTCATCAACCGTCTGGCCCACGAAGTCATCGAGGCCCAGAGCGCCGGCGTTGAAATCGCACTGGTGGTTGGCGGCGGCAACATCTTCCGCGGCGCCGGCCTGGCCGCAGGCGGCATGGACCGCGTCACCGGCGACCACATGGGCATGCTGGCAACGGTCATCAACGCCCTCGCCATGCAGGACGCGCTTGAAAAGGCCGGCGGCAAGGCCCGGGTGATGAGCGCGATCAAGATCAACGACGTGTGCGAGGACTACATCCGCCGCCGCGCCATCCGTCACCTTGAAAAGGGCCGCCTGGTGATCTTCGCCGCCGGCACCGGCAATCCATTCTTCACCACCGATTCGGGCGCCGCACTGCGCGCGATCGAGATCGGCGCCGACCTGCTGCTCAAGGCCACCAAGGTCGACGGCGTCTACGACAAGGACCCCAACAAGCACGCCGATGCGGTCCGTTACGAGAGCCTGAGCTACGACCAGGTCATCAGCCAGGGCCTGGAAGTCATGGACACGGCCGCCTTTGCCTTGGCCCGCGACAGCGACCTGCCGCTGCGCGTTTTCGACATGAGCCAGCCCGGCGAACTACTGAAAATCCTGCACGGCGAGCATATCGGCACCCTGGTCCACGGCCGCGACGCACACTAACCCACGCCGCCGGCGCGGTGGGCAGGGGTAATCGCCTATAATCGGCCGGTTCTAGAAACATCCAGGATTCGGCCGATGATCAACGATATCAAGCAAGATGCGCAGGCGCGCATGACCAAGAGCATTGATGCTCTGCGCCATACCCTTACCACCATCCGCACGGGCCGCGCTTCGCCGGCCCTGCTGGAAGGCATCAAGGTCAAAGCCTACGGGACCGACACCCCCTTGAATCAGGTGGCCAGCATCAGCGTGTCCGAAGGACGCTCGCTGGTGATCACCCTGTTCGACAAGAACATGATCAAGGAAGTGGAGAAGGCCATTTACGCCTCCGACATCGGCATCACCCCCACCACCATGGGTACCGTGATCCGCCTGAACCTGCCGCCGCTCACCGAAGAGCGCCGCAAGGAACTGGCCAAGTCGGTTAGCAAGGAAGGCGAAGAAACCAAGATCGCCATCCGCAACATTCGCCGTGATGCCAACCAGGAAGTAGCCAAGCTGCTCAAGGACAAGGCGATCACCGAGGATGACGATCGCCGCAGCCAGGAAGACATCCAGAAGCTGACCGACAAGGCGATCAAGGACGTCGACGAAGTGGTCAAGCTCAAAGAACAGGAACTGATGGCGGTCTGAGGCGTGCCCTCCGTCCTGCACGACGACACCGCTGCCCCGGCATTGCCGGGGCACATTGCCATCATCATGGATGGCAATGGCCGTTGGGCGCAGCAACGCCGGCGGCCGCGCATGATCGGCCACCGTGCCGGCGCGCGCGCGGTCAACCGCAGCATCGACTTCTGCCTTGAACGCGGCATCGGCGCACTGACCCTGTTCGCGTTTTCCAGTGAAAACTGGGGCCGCCCGCAGGAAGAAGTCGACTCGCTGATGAAGCTGTTCCTCGGTGCGCTGGACCGCGAAGTGGATGAACTCCACCGCCGCGGCGTGCGCGTGCGCTTCATCGGTGACCGCAGCCGCTTTGCCGGGAGCATCGTCCAGCGCATGGACAAGGCCGAGCAACGCACCATCGGCAATACCGCGATGACCCTGAGCATCGCCGCCAGTTACGGCGGCCGCCAGGATATCGCGCTGGCTGCACGCGCCCTGGCCGAACAGGTTGCCGCCGGCACCCTGCGCCCCGAGCAGATCGACGAGCAGGCCCTGGGCCAGCACGTAGCGCTGGCCGACATGGCACCGCCAGACCTGTTCATCCGCACCGGTGGCGACACCCGCATCAGCAACTTCCTGTTGTGGCAGCTGGCCTACAGCGAGCTGTGGTTCACTGACGTGCTGTGGCCGGATGTCGATGCGGCCGTCCTTCAACTGGCACTGGATGACTATGCAAGGCGTGAGCGCCGCTTTGGTCTGACCAGCGCCCAGATTGCCGCCGCTGCGGCAGCGAGCGCACATTCATGACAAAGACCCGTGTGATTGCAGCGCTGATCATGGCCCCGGTGGCGATCTGCGCAATCCTGTTCCTGCCCAGCCAATGGTTGGCCGCCGCTGCCGCGTTGGTGTTCCTGATCGGCCTGTGGGAATGGCTCAAGCTCACCGGTGTGGTTGGCCTGCCGCGTACCGTGCTGGTGGCGCTGAACCTATTGCTTATGGTGCTGCTGGTATGGGCCTCGGACGGCAGCATGGTGCTGTTCCAACTGGCGGCACTGGTCGGCGTCGGCTTCTGGCTGTTGGCGTTGCTATGGCTGCGCTTCTTCGACTTTGGCGCGCACGAGGAAAGCAGCGCGCGCATGTTGAAGCTCGCCGCCAGCAGCCTGGCGATCATTCCCGCCTGGGCTTCGCTGGTATTGATTCATGCCGGAACCAACGGCCACCTGTGGTTGTTGACCGCGCTGTCGCTGGTCTGGGCGGCCGATTCCGGTGCCTATTTCGCTGGCCGCACCTTTGGCAAGCACAAGCTGGCGCCGCGCATCAGCCCCAACAAGACCATTGAAGGCCTGCTTGGCGGCCTGGTCGCCGGCCTGGTCACCGCCGGCGTATTTGGCTGGTTTGCCGGCGTGCAGACCTCACAGTTCGGCTGGCTGATGCTGGTCACCGCGGTCGCCGTGCTGGCCTCGGTACTCGGCGATCTGTTTGAGAGCCTGCTAAAACGGCATGCCGGCGCCAAGGACTCGGGGCATATCATTCCCGGCCACGGCGGCGTGCTGGATCGCATTGATGGCGTATTGGCCGCCCTGCCGGTGTTCGCACTGGGCAAGGAAATCTTCGGTTTCTGAGCATGTCCACCTCATCTATACGTCAGGTCGCCATCCTTGGCGCCACCGGCTCCATCGGCACCTCGGCGCTGGATGTGATGGCCCGCCATCCCCAGCAGATGCGCGCCAGCGTGCTGGCCGCGGGCAGCAATGTGGATGCATTGATAGCACTGTGCCGGCAACACCGCCCGGATCACGCCGCCATTGCCGACCCGGCGCTGTTCACATGCCTGCGTGACGGCCTGCAAGACGCCGGACTGGCGACCGAAGCGCATGCCGGCCATCAAGCCATCGATGCATTGGCTGCCAGCGACTGCTGCGATACCGTCGTGGCCGCCATTGTTGGTGCCGCCGGACTGTCCTCGACGCTCGCCGCCGCCCGCGCCGGCAAGCGCTTGCTGCTGGCCAACAAGGAATCGCTGGTCCTGGCCGGTGAGCTGCTGACCCGCGAGGCGGCCAACGCCGGCGCCGAGATCATCCCGATCGACAGCGAGCACAACGCCATCTTCCAATGCCTGCGCTCGCGCGATGCGCGACTGGAAGCCGGTGTCCGCCGCATCATCCTGACCGCCTCCGGTGGCCCGTTCCGCGGCCGCAGCCGTACCGAACTGGAAACGGTGACCGTGGCACAGGCCGTTGCCCACCCAAAGTGGTCGATGGGCCCGAAGATATCGGTCGATTCAGCGACGTTGATGAACAAAGGTCTCGAAGTCATCGAGGCCCATCATCTCTTCAACGTGCCCGGCGCGCGCATCGACGTGCTGGTCCATCCGCAGAGCCTGGTGCATTCGCTGGTCGAGTTCATCGACGGCTCAACCCTGGCCCAACTCGGCCTGCCGGACATGCGCACCACCTTGGCCGTTGGCCTTGGCTGGCCGCAACGCATCGAATCAGGCGTTGGCGGGCTGAATCTGTTGACCCAGGGCCGGCTGGATTTCGAGGCACCGGACATGGACGCCTTCCCCTGCCTGCGTCTGGCCTGGCAGGCGATGGAGGCCGGCGGCAGCGCCCCGGCCATCCTGAACGCCGCCAACGAAGTGGCAGTTTCAGCGTTTCTTCAGGGCCGCATAGGCTTTCTGTCGATTCCGGCACTGGTCGAGCACACCCTCTCTACCCTGCCTTACGCGGCGGCCGATACACTGGACGCCCTGTTGGCAGCTGATACCCAGGCCCGCCATATCACCGAAACCGCCATCGCCCGCCTGCCGAATGTCTGATTCCACCTTACAACCGAGCTGTGCCCATGGCTGATTTCCTGGGGTCCGTGTGGTGGATGATCGTCAGCCTCGGCGTGCTGGTGACGTTTCATGAATTCGGCCATTACTGGGTTGCCCGCCGCTGCGGGGTAAAGGTGCTGCGCTTCTCGGTGGGCTTCGGCAAGCCACTGTGGAGCCGCCGCAACCGCAACGGTACCGAGTTCGCCATCGCCGCCATCCCGCTGGGTGGCTACGTGAAGATGCTGGACGAGCGTGAGGTCGAAGTCCCGGCCGCTGAACGCGCCGTCGCCTTCAACAACAAGACCGTCTGGCAGCGCATCGCCATTGTCGCCGCCGGCCCTGCTGCCAATCTGATCCTGTGCATCGCCCTGCTCTGGGCGATGTTCGTGATCGGCCGCCAGGACTATTCAGCCACCATCGGCCGCACCACCGGCATGGCAGCCCAAGCCGGCTTTGTCGCCGGTGACCGCATCCTCGCCGTCGAAGACCGCAACGTCGACACCTGGGCCGAGGCCAGCATGGCCTTCACCACCGCTGCCATGGACCGCCAGGATGCCCACGTGCGCGTCCGCGACAACCTCGACAATGAGCGCACCCGGGTGCTGCCGCTGTCGCAGCTGCCGGCGGGTTTTGATGAACGTCAGGTGCCTGCACAGGCCGGCTTCATCTGGCAGTTCTGGTTGCAACCGGCCCAGGTTGACTCGGTTTCGGCCGACTCGGCTGCCACCGGCCTGCTGCAGCCGGGCGACCTGATCCTGGCCGTGGACGGCCAGCGCGTGGACAGTGCCGACCAGGTTACGCCGTTGATCCAGCAGCTTGGTCAGCGCGGAGGCCCGGGCATGGTCGAGGTCGAGCGCAACGGTGAACGGCTGGCGCTGGAGCTGACGCCGCAGGCCGGCCAAGGCCCGGATGGCAAGCCGCGCTGGCTGATCGGGGTCGGTTTTGCCACCAACCAGGCCCCCGCTTACGACGCACGCCAGCAATACGGCGTGCTGGCTGCGCTGCCCGCTGCAGTGCGCGAAACAGGCAAATTGGCAGCAGATTCGCTGGGCATGATGCGCCGCATGCTGACCGGCCACGCCTCGGTAAAGAACATTTCCGGGCCCATCACCATCGCCCGCGTCGCCAACGCCTCGGCTGAACGCGGGCTGGATTGGTTCCTGTATTTCCTGGCTTTGCTGTCGCTGAGCCTGTGCATCATCAACCTGTTGCCCATCCCCATCTTGGACGGCGGGCATCTGCTGTATTACCTTATCGAGTTGGTCAAGGGCAGCCCGCTTAGCGAGCGTGCCATGGCTGCCGGCCAATTCATCGGTCTGGCGCTGCTGGCCGGGCTGATGGGACTGGCGTTCTACAACGACATCCTCAGCTTGGTTCCGCGATGAACTTTTTCCCGTTGTCGTCGTCTTACGCCGGCACCCACGCATTATCGAAATCGACTCCAACCGGACGTGATATGACGCGACTTCCCAATCGCCGCTTGCTGGCCCTCGCACTTGCCGCTGGTCTGGCCCTGCCTGTGCTCGCACAGGCAGCCGAGCCCTTTACCGCCAGCGACATCCGCGTGGACGGCCTGCAGCGCATTTCCTCCGGCACCGTGTTCACCTACCTGCCGGTGGAACGCGGCGACGTGGTTGATGACGCCAAGACCGGCGACACCATCCGCGCCCTGTACAAGACCGGCTTCTTCGAAGACGTGCAGCTGGACCGCCAGGGCGACATTTTGGTTGTCACCGTCAAGGAGCGCCCGGCGATCAACAAGTTGACCGTCACCGGCAACAAGGACATCAAGAGCGAGCAGCTGCTCAAGGGCCTGAGCGACATCGGCCTGAGCGAAGGCGGCACTTTTGACCGCCTGAGCCTGGACCGCGTGACCCAGGAACTGCGCAGGCAGTACAACGACCGCGGCAAATACAATGTGGAAATCACCCCGACGGTGAGCCCGCTGGACCGCAACCGCGTCGACGTTGCCATTGCCGTCAAGGAAGGCAAGGCAGCCAAGATCCGCCACGTCAACCTGATCGGCACCGAGAAGTTCCCGGCCGAGGACATCCTGGACATGTGGGAATCCAAGGAGCACAACTGGGCCTCGTGGTACCGCCGCGATGACCAGTACTCCAAGGAAAAACTGTCCGGCGACCTGGAAAAGCTCAACTCCTGGTACCTGGACCGCGGCTACGTCGATTTCAGCATCGACTCCACCCAGGTCTCGATCAGCCCGGACAAGCGCGACATGTTCGTCACCGCCGGCGTGACCGAGGGTGAGCAATACAAGATTTCCGAGATCAAGGTCACCGGCGACACCATCCTGCCGCAGGAAGACGTTGAGAAGATGGTCATCCAGAAGAGCGGCGATACCTTCTCGCGCGCCCTGCTGGAGTTCAGCGCTGATGGCATCACCAACAGCCTGTCCAACGTTGGCTACGCCTTTGCCAAGGTCAACCCGATCCCGACCAGCAACCGCGCCGAACGTACCGTGGCGGTGAACATGCAGGTGGTGCCGGGCCCGCGCGTGGCCGTGCGCCGCATCGTGTTCAAGGGCAACTCGCGCACCAGCGACGAGGTCTTGCGCCGTGAAATGCGCCAGTTCGAGAACAGCTGGTATTCCCAGGCTGCAATCGACCGCTCCAAGATCCGTCTGCAGCGCCTTGGCTATTTCGAGTCGGTCGACGTCGAGACGCAGCCGGTTACCGGCAGCAACGACCAGGTGGACGTGGTCTACAACGTCAAGGAAACCACTTCGGGCAGCTTCGTGTTCGGCTTGGGCTATTCGCAGTCCTATGGCATGACCACCTCGGTGCAGCTGTCGCAGAACAACTTCCTCGGCGGCGGCAACCGCGTGTCGGTTGAAGCATCGCGCAGCAGCTACCTGCAGCGCTATGGTTTCAGCTACACCAATCCCTACTTCACCGACGACGGCGTCTCGCTGGGTTACAACCTGTCCTGGCGCGAGCTCGATTACTCTGACTTCAACACCGCGCAGTACAACAGCACCAACGGTTCGGCGCAGGTGGTGTTCGGCATTCCGATCACCGAGAACGATGCGTTCTCGCTGATGTTCGGTATCGACAGCAACCAGATCACCACCTATCAGGGTTACACCCCGAAGGCGATCATCGATTACATCGATGCGGTCGGCACGCGCACCTTCCATTCCTGGCGTTCGGAGCTGGGCTGGGCACGCGACACCCGTAACGACTACTTCATGCCGACCCGCGGCACCTACCAGCGCCTCGGCCTGGAGACCACCTTGCCGGGCTCGACCGTTGAGTACTACAAGCTCAGCTACCAGTTCTCCAAGTACTGGCCGATCATCCCGTCACTGGTGATCAACACCCGTCTGGAACTGGGTTACGGCGACTCCTACGGCAAGGACAAGGTCCGCGATATCTGCTGGAACGACATTCCGGGCACCCCCGGCACCCCGGGAACGCCGGCCACCCCGACAACTCCGGCGGTACCAGGCACCCCCGGCACCATGGGCACCACCCAGGTGGTCGACTGCGGCAGCAACCCGACCGCCAACCACCGCCAGGTCAGGGCCAGTGGTCTGCCGTTCTTCGAGAACTTCTACGCCGGCGGCACCAACTCGGTACGTGGCTTCGAAGACAACACCCTGGGTCCGCGCTCGGAAATCATCGGCGGCTATTACAACGGCCAGCCGCTGGGTGGTTCGGTGAAGACGGTCGGCTCGATCGAAGCCTACTTCCCGAAGCTGTTCGACAGCCCGTCGGCGCGCGTCTCGGCGTTCTTCGACTTCGGCAACGTCTACAACGGCACCAGCAACTTCAAGGCCAATGAACTGCGCGCGTCGGCCGGTCTGGCCCTGCTGTGGCGCGCACCGGTCGGCCCGATCTCGATCAGTTATGCCATCCCGCTGAAGAAGGAAGAAGGCGACGAGATCGAGCGCCTGCAGTTCACCTTCGGTGGTCAGTTCTGACGAACTGACCCGCTGACCCGGGGTGAAGCCCCGGGTACCGAATGTCATGTCACAGGCATGACATTCGGGCGCGCTTCGGTCCACCGATTCCCCGCGCCTTTCAGCGCGCCCCCTTTACAAACGGGGGCTCTACACCAGAATTACTGCCTCAAGCTGCCCCGGGAAGCGATACAGTCCCGGGGTTTGCTTTTAAGGGCTTTGCACGTGCAGGTTGTGGAAAGGCATCCCGCCCACCGCGGCCATGCTTCGCCCCCGCCAGAGCACCAACAACTTCGGGCGACACGCCTACCCCGCTGCCCTTGCCCTGCAAGGGTGATAACGTCCGTTCGCATGACCGCCATCGGCGCACACGGTAAACTTGCTGCGTGAATACTCCTACCTATACCGCTCAGGAACTTGCAGACCGTTTCGGCCTGCAGGTGCACGGTGACCCGTCGGTTGCCATCCATGGTGTTGCCACGTTGGCGCATGCCGGCCCCGGGCAACTGACCTTCCTGGCCAATCCGCGCTACCGGGCCCAACTCGCTGACAGCAAGGCATCCATCGTGCTGCTGCGCGCCGATGACGCCGAAGCCGCGCCGGGCACCGCCTTGATTGCCAAGGACCCTTACACCACGTTCGCCAAGATCGGCGCGCTGTTCGAAACGGTGCCAGTCCGTGAGCCCGGCATCCACCCCAGCGCGGTCATCGACCCCAGCGCGACGGTGGCAGCCAGCGCCCATGTCGGCCCGCACGTCTGCATCGGCGCGCGCAGTGTGATCGGCGAAAGCTGCATCATTGGCGTCGGCAGCATCATCGGTGATGACTGCGTGGTCGAAGCCGGCACGGAACTGCTGGCCCGCGTCACCCTGGTTGCCCGGGTCAAACTGGGCAAGCGCGTGCGCATCCATCCGGGTGCCGTGCTCGGTGCCGAGGGCTTCGGCCTGGCGATGGACAACGGCCACTGGATCAAGGTGCCGCAGCTGGGCGGCGTGCGCATCGGCGACGATTGCGAAATAGGCGCCAATACCTGCATCGACCGCGGCGCACTGGAAGACACCACGCTGGACGAAGACGTCCGCGTGGACAACCTGGTGCAGATCGCCCACAACGTACAGATCGGCGCACACAGCGCCATCGCAGGCTCCACCGGCATCGCCGGCAGCGCCAAGATCGGCCGCTACTGCCTGCTAGGCGGCGCCGTCGGCGTGGTTGGCCACCTGGAAATCTGCGACCACGTTGTCATCACCGGCAAGTCTGTGGTGCGCAACTCGATTACCGAACCGGGCGAATACTCGTCAGGTACCCCTTTGACCGACAACCGCACGTGGCGCAAAAACGCCGCGCGCTTCAAGCAGCTCGATTCGCTGGCAAGGCGCATCCTGGCTGTGAGCAAGGAGAAAGAATGAACGCACCGCTGCAGATGCCCATCGACGTCAACATCATCCAGACGTTGATCCCGCACCGCTATCCGTTCCTGCTGGTCGACAAGGTTGTCGACCTGGATGTGGACGCCAAGCGCATCATTGCGCACAAGAACGTCACCATCAACGAGCCCTACTTCCAGGGCCACTTCCCGGGTCAGCCGATCATGCCCGGCGTGCTGATCATCGAAGCGCTGGCCCAGGCCGGTGGCGTGCTGACCCAGCTCAGCCTCGGCCGCGACGCGCAGTCCAAGCTGTTCTATCTGGTCAAGGTCGACAACGTGCGCTTCATGAAGCAGGTTGTGCCGGGTGACGTGCTGGAACTGCATGTACAGGTCAAGCGCATGATCCGCAACATGGCGGTCTACTACGGCGAAGCCAAGGTGGATGGTGAAATCGTCGCACACGCCGAAGTGTTGTGCGCCGGCACCCGCGAATAATCTGCCCGGAGCAAAAGATGAGCGATAGTGCCCCTCTGATTCACCCGACCGCAGTCATTGATCCTTCGGCCAAGCTCGGCCAAGGCGTGCGCGTGGGTGCATTCACCCTGATCGGCGCCGACGTCGAGATCGGCGACGGCACCGAAGTGGGGCCGCATTGCAGCATCCACGGGCCGACCCGGATCGGTCGCGACAATCGTTTCATCGGCCACGTTGCGGTCGGCGGCGAGCCGCAGGACAAGAAATTCGCCGGTGAACGCACCGAACTGGTGATTGGCGACCGCAATGTGTTCCGCGAGTTCGTCACCCTCAGCCGCGGCACTGCCGGCGGCGGTGGCGTGACCACCATCGGCAACGACAATTGGATGCTGGCTTACGCGCACGTCGCCCATGACTGTCATGTGGCCGACCATTGCGTGTTCTCCAACAACACCACGCTGGCCGGGCATGTCTCGGTTGGCAACTGGGTGATCATCAGCGGCTTCGCCGGTGCCCACCAGTTCTGCCGCATCGGCGACCATGCCTTCCTCGGCATGGGTGCACTGGTCACCGGCGACATCCCGCCGTTCACCATGGTCGGCATCGACGGCCACGGTCGTCCACGCGGTATCAACAGTGAGGGCCTGAAGCGTCGTGGCTTCGACGCCGAACGCATCAGTGCGATCAAGCGCGCTTACCGCACCATCTACGTTGCAGGTGTGCCGCTGGCCGAAGCCAAGGTGGCGTTGGCCGAGCAGGCCCAGAGCAGCGACGACGTCAAGCAGATGCTGGACTTCATCGAGCACGGCGAGCGTCCGCTGCAACGATGAACGCTGTAACCCAGGATTCCGGACTGGCGCTTGGCCGCAAGCCGCGCATCGCGCTGGTAGCCGGCGAGGCGTCGGGTGACCTGCTCGGCGCCGGCCTGATCAATGCCCTGCGTGCGCGCTATCCCGATGCCGAATTTGCCGGCATCGGCGGCGATGCGATGCGCAATGCCGGTTGCGAGACCTGGTTTGATGCCAGCGAGCTGGCGCTGATGGGCCTGGCTGAAATCCTGCGCCATCTGCCGCGCCTACTTAAGCTGCGCAAGGAATTCCGCCAGCGCGTGCTCGACTGGCAACCGGATGTATTCATCGGCATCGACGCACCGGATTTCAATCTGGGCGTTGAAAAGTGGCTCAAGCAGCGCGGCCTGCGCACCGTGCATTACGTCAGCCCCTCGGTCTGGGCCTGGCGCGAAAAGCGTGCCGAGAAAATCGGTGCCAGTGCCGATCTGGTGCTGTGCCTGTTCCCGATGGAACCGCCGATCTATGCCCGACACGGCATTGATGCACGCTTCGTCGGCCATCCGATGGCTGATGAAATTCCGCTGCACAGCGATCGCACAGCAGCGCGGCAAGCGCTGGGCATTCCCGAGCAGGCAAAGCTGCTTGCGGTACTGCCCGGCAGCCGCCTGGGCGAAGTGAGCCGGCTCGGCCCGCCGTTCTTCGCCGCTGCCTGGCAGCTGTGCGAACAAGACCGCGGCCTGCATATCGTCGTGCCTGCGGCCAATGCCAAGTGCAAGGCGATGATCACCGAACAGATCCGCAGCGCAGCGCTCCCCAGCGCGCGCCTGCACCTGCTCGATGGCAAGGCACGCGAAGCAATGATCGCCGCCGACGTGGTGATGTTGGCGTCCGGCACCGCCACGCTGGAAACCATGCTGGTCAAACGACCGATGGTGGTGGGCTACCGCGTGGCCGAACTCACCTATCGCATCGTCAAGGCACTGGGCCTGATCAAGGTCAATCGCTTTGCCCTGCCCAACGTGTTGGCCGGCAAGGACCTGGCGCCGGAGCTGATCCAGCACGAATGCACGCCAGACAATCTGGCAGCTGCAGTGCGTAACTGGTTTGAGCATCCCGACTGCGTCAGCGGCCTGCAGGACGACTACCAGCAGCTGCACCAGCAACTGCGCCAGGATGCCTCGGCACGCGCCGCCGACGCTGTCGCCGGGCTGCTGCAGACACCGCGCAAGCCAGGCCAGCCGTGACCGCCAAGCGCACTCCCAAGGCAGCGGATGTTTCGCTGTCCTTGTTTGACGATGCCGCCTTGCTCGCACGGCAGGCCCCACGTCTGGTCGCCGGTGTCGACGAGGCCGGGCGCGGCCCGCTGGCCGGCCCGGTCGCGGTAGCAGCCGTGGTGTTCGATCCTGAACGTCCACGCATCAATGGCCTGGACGACTCCAAGGCATTGACACCACTACGCCGCGATCAGCTCTACGACCGCATCATCGAACGCGCATTGGCTTACAAGATCGTGATGGTCGACGTGGCCGATATCGACAGCCTCAACATCTTCCAGGCCACCATGCAGGGCATGCGCCTGGCGGTGGAAGGCGTGGTGCATGTGGCCGAGTTCGCCCGCATCGATGGCAACAAGATTCCCAAGGGCCTGCCCTGCCCGGCCGAAGCACTGGTCGGCGGCGATGCCATCGACCGCAGCATCATGGCCGCCTCGATCCTGGCCAAGGTCAGCCGCGACCGCTTCATGCTGGAACTGCATCAGCAGCATCCCGAGTACGGCTTTGACCAGCACAAGGGTTATGGAACGCCCTTCCATATGGCCGCACTGCGCACACATGGCCCCTGCCCGCAGCACCGGCGCAGCTTCGCCCCGGTCCGTGCTTGCCTGGAAACCGCTTGAGTCACACGCTGCCCCCCATCGGGGCAAGCAATCGATTGCATATGATCATTGCCCGCCGCAAGCCAGCCACCCGCTGAGCCCCGACACGGTCCCGGGCGTCGATCAGGCCATCATCGACACCGCCTGGCCAAAACTGGCAGGTGAAGTGGCCAACTTCCTCGACTACCAGCGCCTGCGCCAGCTGGAGGCCGAACGCCAAGGCCGCGGCTACCATGACATCGCCTTCAACCGCCGCAGCTGGCTGGAGCTGCGTGAAATCGAAGCCCGCCTGCACGAGCAACAGCGGCGGGTACGTGAAAGCAGTTACGCACCTGAACCGCTCAGCTACTTCCGCGTTCACTGACAGCGGCACCGTCAGGGCTCCAGCCAGACCCGACAAGGTCACGCTGGAGCCCTGCCGCGCGGGGCTTGGCGATCAGACCCACCGGGCCTGCGTCCGTCCTGATAGTGTGCACAAGCGGGCCACTGGCCCGTGCCGGCGCGCGCAGCGGGCATGTCAAGCCTTGCCCGACCCCGCCCCCGTCGCTACCCTGCACCAGCATACTTCTGGCTCCGCATGTCTACTTCTTCCCGCTTCGTCCATCTTCACGTCCACACCGAATTCTCGATGGTGGACTCCACCATCCGCGTACCCGCCAAGCCCGATCAGGCCGATCCCAAGAAGGCCAAGCAGCCCAACCTGCTGAGCCGCTCGGTCGAAATGAAAGCGCCGGCATTGGCCGTCACCGACCTGAACAACATGTTCGCGCTGGTGAAGTTCTACAAGGCTGCCGAAGGCGTAGGCATCAAGCCCATCGCCGGTGCAGATCTGCTGATCACCGAGGACGGCCAGGACCCCTGGCGCATGACCTTGCTGTGCCGCGACCGCGAGGGCTACCTGAGCCTGTCAAGGCTGCTGACCCGTGCGTGGATGGAAGGCCATCGCAACGAAGGTGGCGTCGCTGTGCATCCGCAGTGGCTGAAGGACGGCTGCAAGAATCTGTTCGCACTGGCCGGCCGCCACAGCCTGGCCGGGCGTCTGGCCAATGACGGCCGCCACGATCTGGCTGAGCAGCAGCTCGCCGACTGGCAGCGCGTATTCGGCGACGGCCTGCATCTGGAACTGACCCGCACCGGCCGCGATGGCGAGGAAGCCTTCAACCAATTCGCGCTGCAGGCCGCCGGCCAACGCGGCCTGCCGGTGGTGGCGACCAATGATGTGCGCTTCCTGTCGCCGGATGATTTCTACGCGCATGAAGCGCGCGTCTGTATTTCCACCGGCCGAGTGCTGGACGACCCCAAGCGTCCGCGTGAGTACAGTGCCGAGCAGTACCTGAAAACGCCGGAACAGATGTGCGAGCTGTTCGCCGACATCCCCGACGCTATCGACAACACCCTGGCGCTGGCCGAACGCTGCAACGTAGAGATGCGGCTGGGCACTTACTTCCTGCCCAACTATCCGGTGCCGGACGACCAGACCCTGGACAGCTGGATCCAGAAGATCTCGCGCGACGGTCTGGAAGAACGCCTGCAGGTGCATCCAATCGCTGCCGGCATGACCCGCGAGGACTATGACGCGCGGCTGGAGTTCGAGCTCAACACGATCATCAAGATGGGCTTCCCCGGCTACTTCCTGATCGTGGCCGACTTCATCCAGTGGGGGAAGAACCAGGGCATTCCGATTGGTCCGGGCCGTGGTTCCGGTGCGGGTTCGCTGGTGGCGTGGGCGCTGAAGATCACCGATCTGGATCCGCTGCCCTACAACCTGCTGTTCGAGCGCTTCCTCAACCCGGAACGCGTGTCGATGCCCGACTTCGACATCGACTTCTGCATGGATCGCCGCGATGAGGTGATCGACTACGTTGCGCGCAAGTACGGCCGCGAGCGCGTCAGCCAGATCATCACTTACGGCACCATGGCGGCCAAGGCGGTGGTGCGTGATACCGGCCGCGTGCTCGGCTTCCCCTACGGCCTGGTCGACGGCGTTTCCAAGCTGATCCCCAACATCCTCGGCATCCACCTGAAGGATGCGCTGGGCAAGGGCAAGGAAGGCACTAGTTCGGAAATGGCTTCGGCCGAGCTGATCCAGCGCTACGAGTCCGAAGACGACGTCCGCGACCTGATCGACCTGGCGCTGCAGCTGGAAGACCTGACCCGCAACGCCGGCAAGCATGCCGGTGGCGTGGTGATCGGGCCGGAGCCGCTGAGCGAATTCTGCCCGCTGTACGCCGAACATGACGATGGCGGCATCGGCAAGAACCCGGTCACCCAGTTCGACAAGAACGACGTTGAAGAAGTGGGCCTGGTGAAGTTCGACTTCCTCGGCCTGCGCACGCTGACCATCATTGATTGGGCGGTGAAGGCGATCAACAAGCGCCATGAGCGCGCCGGCATTCCGCCGGTCGACATCGCCCATATCCCGCTCGACGACGCCCCGACCTACAAGGACATCTTCGCCAACGGCAATACCGGCGCGGTGTTCCAGTTCGAATCCTCAGGCATGCGCCGCCTGTTGAAGGACGCGCGCCCCGACCGCTTCGAAGACCTGATCGCGCTGGTGTCGCTGTACCGCCCCGGCCCGATGGACCTTATTCCTTCCTTCAACGCGCGTAAGCACGGCCAGGAAGAAATCATCTATCCCGATCCGCGTACCGAGGCCATCCTGAAAGACACCTACGGCATCATGGTGTATCAGGAGCAGGTGATGCAGATGGCGCAGATCGTCGGCAATTACTCGCTGGGCGGCGCCGATCTATTGCGCCGTGCGATGGGCAAGAAGGTGCCGGCGGAAATGGCCAAGCACCGCGAGATCTTCCGCGAAGGTGCGGCCACCGGCGGCGTCGATGGCCCCAAAGCCGACGAAATCTTCGACTTGATGGAGAAGTTCGCCGGCTACGGCTTCAATAAATCGCATGCTGCTGCCTATGCACTGGTCAGCTACCAGACCGCCTGGCTCAAGCGTCACTACCCGGCCGAGTTCATGGCCGCGACGCTGTCCTCGGACATGGACAACACCGACAAGGTGGTGGGCTTCCTGGCCGAGGTGAAGAACCTTGGCCTGACCGTACTGCCGCCACGCGTCAATGACTCGGCCTATATGTTCGAGGCGGCCAACGCCGACACCATCCGATACGGACTGGGTGCGATCAAGGGCGTCGGCCAAGGTGCGTGCGAAGCGGTAGTGGAACAACGCGAGCGCGGTGGCGAATATGTCTCGCTGCTGGATTTCTGCGTGCGCGTGGAATCGGGCAAGCTCAACCGCCGCACGCTGGAAGCGATGATCAACTGCGGTGCCTTCGACGGCATCGGCAAGAACCGCGCGACCCTGGCGCTGCAGCTGCCGGAGGTGATCAAGGCCACCGAGCAGATGGCGCGCGAGAAGGCCTCCGGGCAGAACTCGCTGTTTGGTGCACCGGACCCGGTCAGCACCGCCAGCCAGCTCGACCTGCCCGAGAGCAAGGAATGGCCGCTGGCACAGCTGCTCAATGGCGAGCGCGAGACGCTGGGTTTCTTCCTCAGCGGCCATCCGTTCGACCCGTATGCCGATGACGTCAAGGAACTGGTCGGTACCGACCTCGGCGGACTGGACAAACTGATTGCACCGGCCTTCCCCTCCAAGGACGGCGAGAAACGCGCATGGCGCCAGGAATCCCCGGTGATCCTGGCCGGCATGGTCATTGGCGTCCGCCGCAAGGGCGACAGCCAGGTCTTCGTGACCCTGGAAGACGGCAAGGGCCGGGTCGAATGCAGCGCGTTCTCCGACGGCCTGGCCGAATTCGGCCACCTGATGACCAAGGACCGCATCCTGGTGGTCAAGGGCGGCCTGCGCGAAGACGAGTTCAACGGCGGTTATGCCCTGCGCATGCGTCAGTGCTGGGACTACGAGCAACTCTGCGCCGACCACGCCTTGCGCCTGTCGATGCGCGTGGACGGCCGCGGCGGCCCGATCTGGCAACGGATCGACGCCCTGCTTGCCACCGCCCGCCCGGGCCGTACCCCCCTGCGCCTGGACCTGCTGCTCAACGGCAAGCCCGGCAGCATTGCCGGCATGCTCGACCTCGGCAGCAGCGGCTCGGTGCGGGTCACGCCCAAGTTGTTGGATGCCCTGCGTGAGGATCCGGCCGTGCGCCGGGTCAAGGTCAAGTACAGCCCGCCCTGGGCCAATTGATTGTCCGGACGGACGCGTACGGGTTGATACGGCGCGTTCGGCTACACTTCCCCCCTTTCATTGCTGACGGTTTCCGATGAATCCGAACTACCTCGATTTCGAGCAACCCATCGCCGATCTGGAATCCAAGATCAAGGACCTGCGCAATGCCAGCGCTGGCCCGGCGGTCAATGTCGATGCTGAGGTCAAGGCGCTTGAAGACAAGCTGCGCCTGCGTACTGCCCAGATCTTCCGCAACCTGTCCTCGTGGCAGGTGCTGCAGGTGGCCCGCCACCCATCACGTCCCTACCCCTTGGACTACATCCGCATCTTCTGCGACGAGTTCCAGGAACTGGCCGGCGACCGCGCCTTTGCCGACGACAAGGCCATTGTTGGCGGCCTGGCCCGTATCGGCGGCCGCTCGGTGATGCTGATCGGCCACCAGAAAGGCCGCGACACCAAGGAAAAAATCAAGCGCAACTTCGGCATGCCCAAGCCCGAGGGTTACCGCAAGGCACTGCGCCTGATGAAGATGGCCGAGCGCTTCGGCCTGCCGGTGCTGACCCTGATCGACACCGCTGGCGCCTGGCCGGGCATCGATGCTGAAGAGCGCGGCCAGTCCGAAGCCATCGCCCGCAACCTGATGGAGATGGCCGAGCTGAAGGTGCCGGTGATCTGCACCGTGATCGGTGAAGGCGGCTCCGGCGGCGCACTGGCGCTGGGCGTGGGCGACCGCACCCTGATGCTGGAGTACAGCGTCTATTCGACCATCACCCCGGAAGGCTGCGCCTCGATCCTGTGGAAGGACGCCGGCAAGGCCAAGGACGCCGCCGAGCAGTTGGGCATGACCGCCCCGCGCCTGAAGAGCCTGGGTCTGATCGACAAGATGGTCCGCGAGCCGATCGGCGGCGCGCACCGCAACCCGACCCAGATGGGCAAGCGCCTGAAAGCCGTGCTGCTCAACGAGCTGGAAGCGCTGGACAAGCTGTCGGTCGAAGAGCTGCTGGAACGTCGCTACAAGCGCCTGCGCAGCTACGGCGTCTACGAGACGGCGTAATCACGCCAATACTGCCGAGGACACACGGATGAGTCCGATCATTCTGCTTTCGATAGTCCTGCAGGTCGCCTGCTGCGTGCACGTCGTGCGCACCGGGCGGCCGTTGTACTGGATCTTCATCCTGCTGTTCTTCTCGTACCTGGCAGTGCTGATCTACGTGATCGCCGAGGTATTGCCCGAGCTGCGCAACAGCCCGAGCGCGCGTCGTGGCCTGCGCAAGGTCCGCGACCAGATCGACCCGACGCGTGGCAAGCGCCAGGCCGACCAACACCTGCGGGTATCTGACACCGCAGACAACCGCAGGCGCCTGGCCCAGGAGCACCTGGACCGCGGCGAATATGCCGAAGCGGCGACGCTATACCAGGGTGCGCTGCGCGGCCTGCACAGCCAGGACCCGGACCTGATGCTGGGCCTGGCCAAGGCCCAGTACGGTCTGCAGCAACCGGCGCAGGCACGCCAGACACTGGAAGCGCTGATCGCCGCCAATCCCAACTTCCGCTCGCATGACGGCCACCTGCTGTATGCCCGCACGGTGGAAGACAGCGCCGACATCCCTGCCGCCCTGCACGAGTACGAAGCCATGATCGGCGGCTACCCGGGCGAAGAAGCGCGGCTGCGCTATGCCTTGCTGCTCAAGCGCGCCGGGCGCGAGGACGACGCTGCCAGGCAACTGCAGAACATCCTCGACCGCGCCGAGACCTCACCGCGCTACTACCAGCAGGCGCAGCGCACCTGGATCGATGCCGCGCGCAAGGAACTACGGCAGCTGACGCCGGCGGGCTGAGCACAGGATCAGGGCTTTTGCAGGAGCGGCGTCAGCCGCGAAGCTAGCCTTGCTGAAGCCCTTGGCACCTGCGCCATCTGGTGATGTACTTGCTTCGCGGCTCACGCCGCTCCTACAAACACGGTAGCCGCCTGTTTGCTGGCACCGGATTGTGGCGATGCCTTAGGCAAGTGGACTGTGTTATCTGCCTTCTCCCCATCCCCGGCGAGGCCAAGCAGCATGATCACCAGCCTGAAAGTCCTGTTGATCGCCATCAGCCTGCTCGCCAGCATGTACCTGATCGCCTGCGCCCTGCTCGCCTTCAATGCACGCAGCATGCTCTACCACCCTGCCCCGCGCAGTGCCGATGTTCCGCACTGGACCATGCCACGCGGTGATGCCGACATCATCGTCTCCAGCAACAGGCAGCACGGCACACAGCTCGTACTGTATTTCGGCGGCAATGCCGAAGACGCCTCGCAGGCGCTGCCGATGCTGCAGCAGGGCTTCCCCGATGCCGCCATCCACGCCATGCACTACCGCGGCTATGGCGGCAGCAGTGGCTCACCGACCGAAGCCATGCTTGTTGGCGATGCGTTGGCGCTGTATGACGGCACCAGCCGCGGCCACGCACACGAGATCATCGTGGTCGGCCGCAGCCTCGGCTCAGGCGTCGCCGTGCAGCTCGCGGCTGCGCGGCCGGTTCAACGCCTGGTATTGATCACGCCTTACGACAGCATTGGCGACTTGGCTGCACGCATGTTCCCGGCTTTCCCGGCGCGCCTGCTGCTACGCGATCACTACGACTCATGGCGTCATGCTGGGCGGATCAGTGCGCCCACCACCTTGATCATTGCCGGCAGGGACGAGGTGATTCCGAATGCGAGCTCGTTGCGGCTGCTGCGCGAATTCCAGCCCGGCGTGGCGCAGGCAGTGACCATCGCTGATGCCGATCACAATGATGTGTTTGACTATCCGCAGTTTGCGGAGGCGTTGCGGGGGCGGTAAGGGTCACAAGCTCAACCCCTCCCCAGCCCTCCACCTGGAGGCGCCACATGGGGCGGGGCGCGAACAACCCACCCCATGG